>JALUWO010000001.1 GCA_027019405.1 Candidatus Altimarinota bacterium
TCACTTCTTGTTTTATATCACTTAGTTGATAATCAGCAAGATAATTTATCTACTTGTTTTCAATTAAATTTGCATCCACAATAAATAGTTTTTCTAAATTCATTTCACAAATCTTTATTATAAATTTTATATAATAGAGATTTTGCTTGTCAGAAATTAGATATAACTGTATTTCAATTATAGTTTCAATTATATTTATTCAATATATTATCTTTAGCTACAAAATTTGTAGATAATTCATTATTTATTTGTTGTTTTATATGATGAACTTTATTTGAACTATTAGTTCAGAACATATAATATCAAACTCATATTATGGCTGTGATAAGTAGTATTTTTTTCATAACTATTTTTTATTAATGAAGTACTTTTTATTTAAAATAAACTCTCTTTTAGTTTTACAAATTTTAGTTCATTTAAATGTCATTAGTTGATATATTATATCAGCATTATGGCAACTCACAATTCTTCTTTCAATACCATATGGAATTTTATTATCTTCTAGTATATTTCATGTTAATACTAATTTAATTTCTATATCATCTTTAGGATTATACTTAATGAATATATAACCAAGTTCTCAATCTTTATCCTTTTTAAATCATTCAATTCATTTTGTACTATCAGATGAATATATTAAATGAGAATTGATATTCATACCTATCAATTTAGGTTTATATATCTTAGTATCAGTTATTGTTGTTCATTTATTTATTTCTAAAGAAAATAATCATAAAATAGTGAATACTCCACCTATTATTAAAAACAAACTTGCTAGAACGATCAGTTGTTCTATAGTTTCTAAATTGTCCTTATTTTTTCTAAAAACAATAAAAACAACCAACAATATTCCTAATAATAATAATATCATTTTTTATTAAAAATTTAATTAATAAATTATTTTATCTCACTATAACAACTTTTAACTATCTTACCATGTATTTTATTATATCAACATTTTCACCTTCTACCTAAATATATTGTTTTATCTATATCTAAAGGTTTATAAGAATAAACTTCAAATCATGTTATAAATTTATATCACTTTTTATAATGTATTCATTTTAAATAAATATCTCATCAAATATTATTTTTTATAACAAAGTCTTTTCTAGGTGTTCAATTATCTGCCCAAAATATTGTAGCATCTTGTCATACTTTATGTCAATATAATCAATAATACCATATACTATGAGAACTTCTTTTAACTATGTCTATTCCTTTAATATTCATAACAGTTTGATATAAAGCAGTACTTACTCAACATAAACCTCATCAATATGCTTTAATATTATCTTCATAAATTAAATTTCAAGATCAATTTATCTCTGATTTAATTATATATCCATCAACATATAAATCTTTATTTTTATCAGCATCAAATAATTTTCTAACTGTAGATATAGTTTCTCATTGTTTAAACCATCAAGACATAATATCAAGTCATTTTGTAATATTATGTACCCTATATGGCTTACTTTTAGTTGGTAATTCATACTTATAATAATACTTATTTATATTTCATTTAAGTCAACATAATACAAGTTTATTAGCATCCACTTTAATATTCTTTCATAAAATTTTTAATAAACTATATGTTAAAATATTAACATTTTTTATTTTACAATTAATTGTTCATGGAGCATATTTTGCAATAATAACATCATTTACAAATTGTGCCTTTCCTATTATTCTTACAAGTTTTTCTAGGTTATAATTATTTTCCTGAAAATACTTATACATTTCATATTGTAAATTAATAGTTATATTTTTAGTTTTATCTAAAAAAACAGATAGTTTGGATATATCAAGATATGCTGAATTATCTTTCAAAAAGATTGAATTACTATAATAATTATTTTGATTACTTTGATTAATATAGTTATATAATTTCAATAACATAGTTTTATATTTTTTATCTCATATTTTATTAGAAATAATATCTTTTATATTTACACTAATTTCACTTATATTATTAGTATTTAATTGTACTTGTTTAAGTTGTTGTATTGTAGTATTAGCATTTGTTATTCATATAGACATAAAAACAAAAGGAATAAAGAACTTAATTAATTTTTTCATAATATAATAATTTAATAATAAAATAAATATCCAATTATCTAACTATTAAAATAGTTATCAATTATTTTTGTTTTAAAAAGGAATACTAATTGATTAGTATCCCTTTCCTAATAGGTTTATGTCTGTTGCTAACCACCACCAAGATTAGCAAACTATAAAACAAATCAACTTTTTTAAATAATCTTAAATAATTTAATTTCATAATGCTTCTGACAATATTTTATCAACATTTGGTTGACTATTTTCTTTTAATTTTGTCAGTCTTCCATTTACTTTTTGATCTAAATAATTTAAAATACTCTCTTTATAAGCTAATCATTTAGAATATCTTTGATTTAATTGTGATCTAGTTTTGTTAATTATGAATACAACTTTAGTATGCACTTTATTTAATATTGTTATTTGTTTTTCATTAGATAGTTTTTCAATCCTTTTAAATAATTTATAATTTAATATTTGATCTATTTTTTGCTTAAGTTGTTGTGGTAGTACAATATTAGATTGTTGGTTCTGTTGAATTGGTTGTGGTTTAACAACTCATGTTGATGGTCAATATTGAGACTGTGTATGTGGTCTGTTAGCAATACCATAATACTTTTGTCTAATCATTGATAATTTTGTTGCTATTTCTCTTCTTTCATCTGCAGTAGCATTTGCAAGTTTAGATTTTAACTCATAATATTTTTGTTTTAATTCTTGTGTATTAGAAGGAAGACTTTCTTTAAACTTTTGTATTCTTTCTGCAAATCCTTCTTTAATTTTTTTAACATCAATATTAGAAGTTTTTTGTTTTATATAGTTATGCATTCTTTCATATCTTTCTTTAGCTTGTTCTTTTAACATTTCATATCTATTATGAATTTTTTGTTGTATTCACATCTGAACTTGTGGTGGTTGTGGTGGATATTGTATTCAATGTTCTCAAGTATTAAATGCAAAACTTCATCCTGTTAAACTTAATCAAGCAATAATAGTTGCTGTTAATATTAATTTCTTTTTCATGATTATTTAATTTAAAAATTAAAAGTGTAGCTATAAAGCATGTTTAGATTTAAAAATAAAATATTAAAATGTGCCTCTTCTAAGACTAGATATTCACATTATATACAACAAAACTCCAAATACTATAAAGAAATATCACATATTATGTTCAACAATTTTAAACTTCAAAAATATTAAAAAAGAAGTTTCATAACACATAAATCCAAAAAACAATAATATTTTAAGAAATAAACAACATTTTTTATTTTTTTTATCTTGTTCTTCATACAAAGATCTATTTTTTATATTTTTCATAAATTATATTTAATATCTAAAATTTTTAAAATAATCACATTTAATTTTAAACATTTTTTTTGTTCTTGTCTTATCACATACATCACAGACAAAATAAATATATTTATCTGTTTTATCTTTTATATACATAGTTCAAATTGGAGTTTTAAACAAAGTTCTATCTTTTTTTCTCTGAACTATATATATTTTATCTCTTATTAATCTTTTTAAAGAATTAATATATTTGTTTTCTTGTTTTTTAAATTTAAGCCTTTTATAAGTTTTTATTATTCAACTAAGCATAATATATTAAAATTAAATAAATACAAATATCTCATTAAGACAACATAATTATAATAATATAAATCAAAAATCAATAAAAAAAAGAAGAGTATTAAACTCTTCTTTTAAAATAATTATCTGAATTATTTTAATGTGATTACTAATCAAGATAATGCAGTAGTACCACCATCTTTAACAGTAATATCATCAACATTAGATGCTGTTTTAAATACATTACTTTTAATACTTTTAATAACATTAGGTTTACCAGCAACTATAACTTGTGATATTGTATCATCATAACCTTTACAGATATCAGGTTTTCCACTTTGATTAGCTTTAGTTGCATATTTTTCAGTCATATAATGACTATCTGTTCCATCTACAGCGCCACTACAATTACTTGCAGTTAAATCAGAACTTGTTGTAAACAAACCAATAGCTACTTGTCCATCTTTAATACTATCATTAGGCATATCTACTGTATCTCATTCTTGTAATTTAGCACCAGTAGCTGTAACAAATGTGTCTGTAATAGGATATTTATAAAACAATTTTGTATTTTGGCCATTTACTTTAATATATTTACCATATGGGTCTAATACTGTTGATACATAAAAATCATTACCAAATGATTGTGCTTTATTATATTCTTGTGATAAATAACTATTCATTGTTGTAGCATAAATTTCTGCATCATTAGCTTTTCATCTATTGTTTAAGTAAGCAATTGTCCCTACAACAGCTATTGCTATGATTGCACCGAATACTGTCATTACTAAAGGATTTTGTGAAATTTCTGAAGCTGAGATAGCTTTAAATCTCTTTGACATAATTGATTTTAACATGTTTTTAAAATAACAAAATAAATTAAATATTTTTTAATGTTCTTTAAGTTTGCAACTATTGTACTTTTTTTATTTTACCTTATTGAGGACTATATATACAAATCTGCACATACCCCATCAACAAAGCATCCAATAACTTAAAGAACATTAATACTATTAAACTTTATATTAAAGTTTAATAGAGCAACAGCTTTATATTTATTTTGAATATTATTTTCAAGCTCTTTTTTTGTATTTTTTGTCAAAAATATCTGGATCAGAAACAAATGGATTTTTGTTTTTTCTAAATACATTATTAAATTGATATATATCTTCGACATTATCAGTATTATCAGTATTATCAGTATTATCAGTATTATCATTATCGTCTAATATTAATGATACCAGATTTTCTAACTGTTCTATTTCTTCTTTTTGTATATTAATATAATTATTTAAAAAAGAAATAATTTCTTCTTGCCTTTTAATAACTTCCAACAACTGTTCTTCTTGTTTAAAATTGTATTCACAATTAACCTTATTTTTCCT
>JALUWO010000002.1 GCA_027019405.1 Candidatus Altimarinota bacterium
TGGTAGTTTAGTATGTTTATCATGTTGTTAAAATATGTTTGTATATCTTGTTTTCACATTTGTTTTAAGGATTGAAAGTAGTTTTTCTTTAATTTATTTGTAATAATAACTTGACTTAATCAGCTTGAAAATAATTATAACTCTGAATTTGTATATGCAAGTGAAACAATTCATATAATCAAAGATAATAATCATGATAAAATATTTCAATTAAAGATTAAAACAATTGATAATATAATAGGTGTTAATAGTAATGATATAATAAATAAAAAACCATAAATAACTCCGATTTTTTGGATATAATCAATTTCTTTATAACTCAAATATTTATATATATTATCAGTAATAGTTTCCAAATATGTATTCATTATAGTTCAAACAACATTATTTTCATAATTTTTCGTTTCAAACAATAATTTCCAATAAGAAAGATAATAAATTACATTCTTATAATAAAAAATATATTTTCAAAATTCTAACAAATTATTTATTGCATCTAAGTCAGGAATTATTTCAGTTTCTTTTTTTCATAAAATTGAGGTTTTATCTCTATAAATAAACTCTTTTAATTGTATTAATCATCGATTTTTTTCTTCAATTTCTACACGATATCAAGCTCAATATATTAACTCATCATTTCCATAATTACTTTTCCATTCTATTTCTTCTATTCCATGTAATAAATATCTACTTTTTTCAAAATCTATTACTATTGGCCAATAATTTTTTATGTTTTTTTTTGTATCTGTATGTATAACATTATTTTCTGGTATATATTTTTTATTGAATAATTGTTGAAATTCATTATATGCCTTTAATTGTTTTTCAGTTAAAAAGTTTTCTAATTGATTTTTCCGTTCTAATATCTTTTCCATTGCTTCTTTTTCTGATAATGGTTTTTGCTCTTTTATTAGTGGGTCTCATACATTTTTTAAGTAAGCAAGAAGTTTTGTTACTCATAAACCATCTCATCTTTTTAATAATCAATAGATAGCAATTCTTTGATTATCCTTTTTATCTATTTTGTATTTATCTGTTATAGATTTTATTTTTTTTATATAATCCTTATATTCTTTTTTATATTCCTTAAAAGGGTTAAGAATAAATTTCTTATATTGTTTATATAATCAAATTTTCCATATAACAAGACTTTTGAGAGATATTCAAAATTCTTTTTCACAAACCATAAAAAATTCAATTGGTAAATTGCACCAATTTTTTAATCAATATGATATTTTTTGAAATATATTAGCAAGATCTGATAAATATATTTTTTTGCAAGGATTTTTTATTTTAACATTTTCAAACTCATTTATAACATCTTTGGGATTAAGCTTTTCTATCATATACAAATAGCTATAAAAATAAATTATTTCCTATGTTCTCTATTTTTTATTATTAATATTCCAGTAACAATTAATGTTATTTATAAAGAAACATTAAAAATTCTCATAAGTATTTAAAAAAATCTTCTTTATCATTACAATTTTTATGATATAAACTTGATTTGTATAATAAAAGTTAATATGCTAATTTCAAGTTAATAATTTACAGATAATAACATATTTGCTCTTCTTTTCTTTTTTGTATTTCTTTTATTTTGTCTTTTAAACATTTTAAATTAAGTTCTAATACTTTTAATTTCTTTAAATATTTAGATTTTATAAGATTATGTTCTTTATCTAAATTTTTATTAATCCTATTTGCTATTTTAAATGGATCCAAATATCTTGTTGTTCCACAATGTGGACATTTTATATACTCATCATTATGTAAGTTCTCTCTATATACTGGTATTTTATCAATTTTATGTAAGCATATTTTACATTTAAATTTTAAGTTATTGCATTTATCATACACTCTTTTAAAGATTTTATTATTATAATTTTTAGCCCAAGTTATATTTGATTGTTTTTGATTTTCATAATATTCTTCATCAATTTTTATAGAATTTTTTATTGAATTTATTTCCATTTCATAAGATTTTAATTGTTTTTCAAGTAGTATCATTTTTATATTAGTTAGTGATAAATAATTTTTTTGTATCATTATTATTAGCTTAAATGTATTAAATAACTGTAATATGTTAAACTTATTGTAAATACTAAGCATACAGGAAATTATTAATTTATCATCTTAATAATTATCTAGATATCTTCTTGATATCCTACATACTATGATAACATTTTCTCCAAATAATCATATATTACATATTCTGCATAGCTATCTTGTCCACAGTAGATAAATAAATCATTTAGTTCAGTATTGTATTCTGTATGATCTTTATTTTCTTGTAATACTCACTTTATTATATTTTCTAGTGCTTTTTGTGCTTTATCTCACTTGTTTATTCATAATTCCTTGTATGATAGTTTATTTGATAATGCTGGTAGTATGTATTTGATAGAATAGCTTCCATAAGAGTTTATATGAAAATGTTCATAATCTCTATATATTTCCATTAGATCAAATGTATTATCATTTATTGTTTTTAAGTCCTTTTCTAATTCTGGAAAGATAATTCAAGTTAGTTGATTTACTGATTTTTCAAATCATTCATTCCATACTATATATGTTCCATTATCCAATTCTCATATTTCATCTTTGATAAGTCTTATAAATTCTTTTATAAAATAATCATAGTTTCATTTAACTACATAGTTGTTTTCAAGTACTAGTTCTTCTGGTTTGTTTTTTATTTCTTTGAAAGGTATTGTTTCTTCTTTTTCTGATGGAACTAGTATAAGCCCATAGTGTTTCATAGTTTTTGTTTTCTTATTGAAAATATGTATTGAAACTTGAACTGGCACTTGTTGATATGGTCTTGTATTTTTTAATATTGGATTTGGTGAAGAAATAGTTTCATAATCATAATATACTACATAATCCTTCCATTTAGCTAGTTTATCTGCTATATTATATTGGTATATTTCTTTTTCATTATTAACTTTGCAATACATATATGAATACATAAGTTTTCAAGTAGTAGTTAGCTCTCATTTACTATCTTTTACAAACAAATCAAATATATCTTTATTTTTTGCTATTTCTTCTATACTATAAATTCATTTTTTATGTAATTCTAATACTTTTTCTTTTTTGCTTTTACTATTCCAAGGTATTTTAAATCATTTTCAAAATATAGTGTAAGCTGTATGTTTTGTATAATCTTCTTCATGATTTAATATCTTTTCTATAAGTTCTTCTTTTCATAAAAGTTTCAATATATCAGGTCAAAAGTATTTTAGTCAGCTTGTTCCATTCCAAGGATAGTTGTTGTTAAATTCTTCTTCTGCTAAAAATATATTTTCTTTTATTTCATTTATTATTTTTTGTATTTCATCATCTTCTAGAAAATCATTTTTAACTTTCATAGATAGTTTGTATTGTTTAAATCAGTTGTTTGTTTCTTCTTCTGCATAAGAAATTATTTCATTTTCTTTTCACATTTTTTCTATAACTAGTATTTCTTCTGGATTTGTTTTATCTTCTTTCTTAATATAATATTTATTCAAATATACAAAATAACTATCTCAAAGTAGATTTTCTCAAAAGTTTTCTTCAAACCATTTTGATATAATATATCTTTGAAAGCTTATATCTGCTTGTAATCTTTTATCTAATCTTCATAGATTTGAATATTTATTATTATCTATACTTTTTGAGCTTCTAATAGAAGTTTTAGCTTTTACTTCATATAAATCATATTTTCAAGTTTCTTCATTCCATACAAGGAAATCTGCTATAAGGAAGTTATTATCTCGTATAAATCAAGGTTGATAAAGTATTTTTGATTTATTTTTTATATGATGTAATGTAGTTTCATTTATTTTATTTACCAAGTTTTCATCATCTGATATAAAACATTCTTTATCATAATCTTCATCTGTTGGTTTTATAAATGGAGATATATTACAAGATTTGATATTATACTTATTTTCTAGATAATCCTTTGTAAGTTCTTCTGCTGTTTGTCAAAGATTTATAAGATAGTTTCTATAATCTTCATCATCAAACTTATTTATCCAATCATAGTATTCTTTTTTATTAGTTTTGAACCAAGCCATTTTTGGATTATCTACAAATTCTACAAACAAGGATTTTGTAATAAATTTTGGCATATTATTTGATTTATGGAGTAAAAAGGAACGGCCGTAAATTTATCATAATGATATAAATTATAATGCAAGAGTTTTTTGAAAAAATAAAAAAACCTACCTTTCTAAGAAGGTAGGTATAAAAATAACTATTTAATTTCTTCAACAATTTTATATTTTAAATATTCTAAGATATTTATTAACAATTTATTATTTTTTAATTTTGGAGTATTATTTACTTTATCAATTGCTTTCAATAATCTGTTATAAATATTTTGTAATTTTGTTTTAGTTAATTTTTGTATTATAATATCTATCTTTTGCATATACAATTTTCATTTTTCTGTTTTATTAAGATAATCTTTTATTTTATATATTTGTCATTGTCCAGTTAATTTATTACATACATAACTAACTAAATATAATTTTCAATTTTTTATTCATACAATATTTATTTTATTTCATACACTATACAAACCTAAAACTCTATCAAACTTATAAATTTCTTTATTATCCTTTATAATACTACCATCAATATAAAACCAGATATGCTGTCAATCATTTGATAAATATAAATTAGGTAATGAAGCTAATTCTCCTTCATCATATTTTCAATCAATTTTAGAAATAAGTTCATTTATCTTATCTAAACTATTTTTATCTAAATTACTTGATATAATTTTATTATTAACCCATAATATATATTTTTTTAAATAAGTTATGTATATCAGCATTATTTCTACTAAGCCTGTCTGAACTAGTACAAATTATTCAATATTCTGTATAAAAATTATTATTTTCTTCTATAAAATTTAATAATTTTCTAGACTGAACCCTTTCTTCTATAGTTTGACTACTAGCACTCCCTTTATCTATAACAAC
>JALUWO010000003.1 GCA_027019405.1 Candidatus Altimarinota bacterium
TTTAAAACTGCAAGTTGAAAAGTAATAAATGCAGATATAAATGGTTCTGCAAACATATTAGTGAAAGCACTAGATAAATTAAAAGTAAGTACAGAAAGTAAGAAAAATATTCTTGCTTGAGTGTGTATGGGGTTTATGAACAACCCTGTTAGACTAAAACTAGAAGATAATTTCTTATCTCCTAGTTTTAGCTACGAAACCACCACTTAGTTATAAGTGGTGGTAGTTCATTTTCTTCATCATCACTATCAACAACAACAAGTGTTTTTCAGTCAAGATACATATTCTTAACATCAAAAAAGTGGTGTTCTCATCTTTGATAATATCATCAGTCTTCTGAAGGCTCATTAAATCTAAAAACATACTCATCTCAATTTATTGCTACTAATTCAATAAACCATCAATTATCTGCATATAATTTTTGTCAAAGTTTCATTTTATTTAAATAAGAATTTAAAAAGGCATATCATTTTCTAATTGTTGTTTTCTTTTTTCGTTATCTTTATCTTCATAAATTTCCTCAATAACACCTTCTTTCTCTTTTCAAATTTTAATTATCTTCAATAAAGTTGAGTGTTTAATTCCATTCTTAATTAAATCAATTATTTCACTTAAAACGTTATCTAAATTTTCATATTTTTTCTTATAAATTTTTAGTTGTTTTTCACAATCTTTATTTAGTCTTTTAAAAACTTCATTATCTTTTCTTGAAGCTAATAATTGTCCTCAATATTTTCAATATACTGCAAGAACTTTTTCTCAACAATGATTACATTTTCAATTTTCAACTTCTGTTTTATACAAAATTCAGTGATATTTGCAGATGTATGCTTTCATTAGATTTTTTTTAATGAGTTAAAATTCTACATTTTCTTCCAAGTTTTACCTCTTTCACAGAATAATATTCTTTTTTAAAGATTTGTCAAGATATTTTTATTTTTAATTTATCAAATAATCAAAACAAACATTAATATACTCAATATTATTATCAGTGATAAACTCTTTTCAATGAGTATGTCAATGATAATTAATCACTCTTTTATTTTTAATTTTAATATAATCAAATAAAAAAGTTTCAATATTATAAAAAAATCAATAAGTCTGTCAGTTAGCTTTTAAAAATCATAAAGGATAATGAGTGAAAATTTTAATTATTTCATTATCTTCATCAATATAAAAAGCTTTGCAGTTAAATAATTTTAGAACAATAGCATTTGAGTCTTCTTTATTTAAAATATTTCAATTATTATCAAAATTTAATTTATTAAATTTAACAGGTTTATTTGTGTCGTGATTTCATAAAACTAAAATCATATTTTTAAACTCATTTCTCCATTTATCAATAGTTTCTTTATTCTGTTGATACTTATCATCAGTTAAATTAAAGAAAAAATCTCACAAATTTAAGATTTGTTTGTGAGTTTTATTAGGAATAATATTAAGAAAATTTGTTAAAATCTTTTGATATTTTTTTCTTTTTCTAATTGGTTCATATTCTAAAATATTATTATGCCAATAGTGCAAATCAGAAAAAAGAATATATTTGTCTAATTCTAAATATGGTTTCATTTTTGTTTATTTTTTTATAAATATATTATGTTTTTATTATAAACATATTATTTTCATCATCCAATAGTATTTGTAGGTTTAGGTTTTTAGATTTTTCCCTTAAAAAATTTTCAATTTGTTGATAATTAAATAAACTATAATTTATTTTCACTTTATATTTTTCCCTTCATACTTTTAAATACATAATTCATTTTTCCTGTTTAGTTATTTTAACTTTTATTAAGTTTTTCATTTTTAATATTTTTATAAAATAAAATGTATCTTTATTATAAAACTTTTTAACAAAAAATCAAGCTTATTTTTTATATTTTTTCAATTCCCATAAGAGTTATATAATTACAAGTTTTATTCTTAAATCAAATATGTTTTCATTTAGTAAATAAGATTACATCTTCATTATCATCAAGTTTTTTAATTATATTACTAAAGTTATATATATTAAATTTTATGTATATATCTATTTCATTATCTTTATCTAAAACTTTAATATTTTTATTAAATATACTTTCTCATATTTTTAAGGTTCAATCTTGTGATATTTTAAGTTCTTCTGTTGATTTCTTATTTCAATTTTTAAATAATATAGATACTGTCTTTTTTATATCTTTTATAGTTTCTCACCTTATCAAGATTACATCATTCTTATTTTTAGCAATATCAAGTACTTCAAGTAATGTTTCTAACTTATCAACTATATTACCTCATCATCAAGTTAGTCAAATACCTATTCTTAATGTTTTATCATTATTTGTAATATATAAAATACTTTCTTTAACACTATATGAAACATAAATATTAATATCATTTAATTCAGATAATATATTCTTAACTTTTTTAAATACACTTTCTTCTATTTCTATATTATCTGAACTTATTTCTGATATTTTTTTAATATTAGTTTTATATAGTCATCATTTATATAAATCTGTTCAAACAAACTTTATATTGCTATCATACACTTTAATTGACATATAACTTAATAAATCTTTTCTAGTTCAGATAAGATGTTGTACTTTATCAATTCACTTTACAAATTCTTTAGTATTTATACTAAACATAGGTTCTAGTCATTTTTTAAATCTTTCTTCAAAACCTTGTTCATCCTTTGAAAAAACATTGTCTTTATCTTGTTTTAAAAAGTAAGTATTATATTTATTTTTATTTGTTATAAATACAATATTTTCTCAATCTTTATCAATTGCTTTTAATACTTCTTTATTTGTCTTAATTGTTTTTAATATACTTTTTAAAAATTGAAAATTAACAAAATAATTTCATTCCCTTGAATTATTTTTATTTTCAACTATGACATATACAGGATTAGATAAATTAAATGTTTGTATATAAATATTAGTTTTATTTACTTTTATATTAACTAAATTAAATGCATCTATATGTTCACTTTTTTGTATTGATTGTACTCAAATAGTTAAAGCAGTGAATAAATTAATTTTAGAAGTTTTTGCTAACTTTTTATTAGAGGATAATGTATTAATTTCAGAAATTAAATTAAATTTTTGCATATTTTTTTAAAATAACAAAATAAAAATAGTAGTGTTTATAATATTAAATTTTTAATATTTTTATTAAATAAAATAGCATCTCTTATATAAAACTTTTCAACAAAAAAACAAGTTTATTTTTAATAATCCTCCAATCTTGAATTGTTCAATTAGCGACTGAAATTGCTAAATCTTTTAAAAAAACTTTCTTATTATTTGTATTTATATTAAAATTAAAATATTTATATAAACTAGTTATTAAAAACAATGTTCAAGTTCTCTTATTTCAATCAGAAAAATAATGATTATGTACTATTGTGAAATAAACAAAAGAAATTTTATCTAGTACAGTTGGATAATACAAATCATTATTTGCACTATTAACTATATTTATTCTGTCTTTAGGAAAAATAAGGAAGTTAAAAACTTCCTTCATATCTTTTAAATACATTAATTCTTGATAAATCAAAAATATTTCTTTTTTAAAATCCCTCATTTTACAAGTATTTTAATTCTTGAATTAAAGTATATACTTTTTTATTTTGCATAACTTTTTTTATATCTTTTCTTGTTATTCATTTAGTTGTTTTTTTAACAATTGTTTTTGTGTTTTTCATTATTTAAATCTTAAAAATTAAATTACTTTATCATTTGTTGAAAATTTTTATAAGCCATTTGTTTATTTACTCATAATTTAGTAGCTTTTTTTATAGTATTTCATTCTGTTTGAACAAAATAATATTCTCAACTTTTATAAGCAAATCTGTCGATTATCTTTCTTCATTGGTTTCTAACAAATCAAGATATAAATGTATATCAATTTAATGTATTATTTCTTTTCATTTCTAATATTTTTATAAAATAAATTTAGTATTTCTTATATAATGATTTTAATAAACTAAACAAGTTTATTTCTCACTATCAACTAAGAACTCTTTATTTTCTTTAATAAAATCAAGCATTTTATATGCTAACATTTTTTTATTTTTAAATCAAGAAATATCTTCTTTAGTTTTTAAATTCTGTTTTTCCAAAATTCTATCAATTCTGTCAACTTCTGCATTAACTAAATCATTATATTCACTATTGTTAAAATCTTTAGAATTTATATATCTTACGGTTTTATTTAAACTTTTTTTTATTTCTTCTGCTACTTTATCATTAAAAATAACTGCTTTCCTTAAATTTTCATCCTCAAACCAGTCAATAACTTCATTGATGTATTGCTCTTTGATTAATCTCAGCTTTCTTTTAAAAGTCATAACATTAAATCACTATTATCCAAATCTAGTTCAAATACCATTGCTAAAACTTTAACCATTTCTTTTTTTATCATTTTTTTTATTTAGATTTTAAAAAAGTTAGTTCTTTAAATTATAAAGATTTTTAGAAATTGTCAAGAGAGATTATTTGAAAAACATATAAATTATTATTTCTTAATGTTTTTGATATATTTAAAAAACAACTTAACTTCTTTAAAATTTAAACTTAATATTATAATTCAATATATCAAACCTACTCATAATATCAACCATAAATCTTGTAATCTATTTTCAAATCATAAATTTCTAACTATTCAAAAATAAATTCATAATCATAAAATACAAGCTAAAACTACGTTTTTTATTATAAAAGATTTATCTAATCTTACCTTAATTCAATGTTTTAAAACTTCTTTTATTGATAAGCTTGCTATAATTATCCATCAAATAATAGTTGATATGATAGCTCAAATGGTTCAGATTTTTGGAATTAAAAATAAATTTAAAATAAAGTTTATTCAAGCTG
>JALUWO010000004.1 GCA_027019405.1 Candidatus Altimarinota bacterium
CAAAGAGTAGCCATAGCAAGAGCCCTGTATCACAACCCGGAAATCTTAGTGCTTGATGAAGCCACTTCAGCATTAGATAATGAAACAGAGAGTAAAATAATGCGTGAAGTATATAAAATAGGAAAAAACAAAACAGTTTTAATAGTAGCACATAGACTGTCAACACTTGAGGGGTGCGATAGGATTGTAAGGTTTGAAGATGGGATGATGCGATGAAAAGTAAATTTTTAGTAGTGGGAGACAATTTGCTGCTCATGTTTAAGGCTGGATAGGATGGTTTGCTCAGTAAGCAATAAATATTAAAAATGGTATTCAAAAAGAGCCAATTTACTATATCTGGAAATGGTAAATAAGTAAGAGATTTGCTATATGATAGTGTCTGTGTAAACTTATATTTAAAAATATCGCTAAATATAGGTAAAAGCAAAGGTTAAGCATTTAATATAGAAGGAAGGTACGAAAACTCTTCTTCATTGATTTGAACCATTTAATTTTTTAGAGAATGAATTAGATATTAATATGGACTATGTTAAACTTATAGCAAGAGAAAGTGACCAAAGAGTTTTTATAGCAGATATTACAAAAATTAAAGAGATATTAGAGTGTATTATAGATGATTAATAAAATAAAAAGAAAAGTTACTCAATTATTAAATTTAAGACCATCAAGCGAACCATTTATTAGTGGCGATACTTTTAGAAAATTAGCTAATCATACTTATGGAAGCAATAATATAACTTTTAATCCAGAAGATATAAATGAAAAAGATATTATCTTTGTACCGTCACATTTATTGAAAGAATTTTTTGAAACTTGTCATAAGAATATACAAAATAAGTATATTCTTATTTCTCATAATGCAGATACAAATATAACTCAAAAATATTTAAGGTATATAGATAGTAAAATTATAAAATGGTATGCACAAAATTTATTATGCGAACACAATAAAATAGAGTTGATACCAATAGGATTAGAAAATATGAGTTATTATACAAATGGCATTATTTCTAAGTATAAAAAAAATAGTAATAACAAACCTATATTAAATAAAATATTAGTAGCTTTTAATATTAGTACCAATAAAGAGAAAAGAGAATCTTGTTACAATACTTTGAAGTTATACACAAATAGTACTACATATAATACAATTATAAGACCAACTGACTATTTTAAATTATTAAAAAAACATAAATTTGTTGCATCTCCTGAAGGAAATGGTGTAGATTGTCATAGAACCTGGGAAGCTATGTATATAGGAGTTGTTCCAATAGTTTTAAGAAATATATTCAGCAAAATATATTCAGCAATAAGTTAAATGAATTACCAGTATGGATAATTGATAGTTGGGATGAATTATATGAATATAATGAAAGCGATCTTGCTGATAAATATAATGAATTAATAAAGAAAAAGAATAATAGAATGTATTTTAGTTACTATAAAACTAAAATTTGTTCTACTTGATAGTTCAATATAAAAATAAGGAAAAGCAAATTGGTTGCTTGTACTATTAATGCAGATTATTTATATAAAATAAGCGGAAAGGATTAGATTTGTTATCTATTATAATGCCTTGTTATAATTGTGAATCAACCTTAGGAGAAGCAGTTAAAAGTATCTATACTCAAAATTTGACTATACCATTTGAAGTGGTTATGGTTGATGATGGATCAACTGATGGAACAAAAGAATTGATAAAAAAACTAGCTAAAAACCATAAAGAGATAAAATATATTTTGCATGAAAAAAACCTTGGCGGTGGAGCAGCTAGAAATACTGCTATGAAAAATAGTATTGGAGATATTATATTTTGCTTGGATAGCGATGACATATTAGAAGATAATTGTCTTAATAATATGTATAAAACTTTGATTGATAATAATTTAGATGGTGTGACAATTTCAAAGTCAATTAAATTTTCAGATAAAGATATTAATAACATTCAGTATATTACAGAAATGGATTTTATTAACTCATTAATTCCTTTTGAAAGTTTATTAGATAAAAAGTATGAGTGTGGTTTGTATTCAACTTTCATGTATAATAGAGAAGTTTATGATGTTACTAAAGGATATCCTATTGAACATGGTTTTGATACACAAGGATTTGCTTTTAGATTTTTAATAAATGATTTTAAAGCTATGGCGGCACCTAATGCTATTTATTACCATAGATTATCTGGAAAAAATAACAGTTATTATAATCGAGAGTATAAGCTTGGAAAAATAAATTTTAACTGGTTTAAAATATTTGAAGAATTTATATATATTTTTAATGATGAGATAAAAGAAAAAATTTTATCATTTGATATTTATGGTAATGTTGCAAAAAAAAATATTTTGAGTATATTTACAAATGTAGAAGATATTTTTAGTTTAGATTATAAAAATTTTATATCTAAAAACTCTAAAAAAAAATATTTTAATTATTTAAATTCAAAAAACACACTAAATAAGTATGAATATTATTGGTTATATGTTTATACGCAGGATGTAAATTATTTAATAAAGTCAATATGTAAAGGAATAAATTATCCATATCAGTATAAAAAGTTACTTAAGTATATTCAAAGACATAATAAAGATGATATTCACGAAATCTACAATAAAGTAACTAAAAATTTCATCGAACAAAATTTTTTTGTAAAGCTATATAATAGACTTTTAAAAGGTTGGTAAGTGAAAAAATATATAAAAGTAATAGTTGATAACTATAAATCTAGAAAAGATTTAAATCTTTTTTTTTATTGGATATTATTAAGAATAAAAAAAATTTTTAAAATAGGATTCTTTCAAAAAAATTGTGATTACAAAAAGAAAATAGATGTAGTGATTCCAACAGTATCAAAAGATTTTGAAGTTTTAAAGCTTACAATAGAGTCTTTGAAGTTAGTAAAACATAAAATCAATAAAATATATATAGTAGCACCAGAAGACAGTGAAATTAAAAACTTTTGTAATACAAACAACTTAGAGCTTATCAATGAAAAAGAAGTTTTAGGTTTTGGTAAGGAAAAAATTAATTATGTAGTTAATGGCATAGATAGGAGTGGATGGTTATTTCAACAGTTATTAAAACTTTCAGGTGAAAACTTTACTGAAATGGAAAATTATTTAGTAATAGATTCTGATACTATATTTGTAAATGAGAATTGTTTTATAGAAAATGGTAAATTTATTTTTTTTGTAAGTGAAGAGTGGCATAAACCATATATATATGCTATTAATAAGTTATTGGGTATTAAAAATAGTTATAGTCTTTCTTTTGTAGCACATGGAATGATATTTAATAAGCGTTTATTACAATATTTGAAAAAGGATATTGAAGATTATACAGGTTTGTTATGGATAGAAGCTATATTGTCTTTAATTAATGATTTTGAACAGTCATGTTTTTCTGAATATGAACTTTATGTAAATTGGCTATTATATAAATATCCTAAAAAAGCTAAAATATTACCTTTTTTTAATAAAAGTATGAGTAAAAAAGAATTAGATAAATTTGATAATTTACAAAACAAATTTAAAAATTTTAAATCAGTTTCATTTCATAGTTATATGAAGGATTAAATATTAATGATAATTCTTTTTTCAGCTGGACAACTTGGAAATCAAATTTTTCAATATGTTTATGCAGAGTCATTATGTAAAAATAACGAAAAGATCATAACAAGTTTCTGTGAATATTTTGATATCTTTAAGTATGATGAGAGAAAGTATGTTTTTGTAAATAAATACATTAGATTTGTTTTAAGAAGATTTTTAACTGTTTTAATAAAATTAAGGGTTGTAACATATATTAAACAAAAACAGAAGATTTATAAAGGGTACATTGTAGATGTTGATGATATCCTATTTAAAAAAGGTATTTTTAGCAATATAAAAGTAGTAGATGGTTTTTTTCAGTCTGAAAAGTTTGTGAAATTTCAACCAAAAATAAAAGAGATTTACATTAAAAAGGCTAAAGAGTTTTTGGCTGATGTAGCAGAGAAAGATTATAAACTTATTTTTGTTCACATAAGAAGAGGGGACTATCTTGACTGGAGTATTTTGGGCAAAAAAGATCCATCTTTGTCTGTGGAGTATTATAAGAAACAGATTGATTATTTTTTAGTTAAGCTTAACAATCCATTTTTTATATTTTTAAGTAATGATGATAGCTTTGTAGAAAATAAATTTGGTTATTTAAAAAATAAGAAGATATCAAAAAATAGCGTTGGGGTTGATATTGCAATTATGAGTTTATGCGAATATGCAATAGTCTCAAACAGTACGCTCTCTTGGTGGGGAGCAAATTTGATGAAAAAAAGACAAATTGTTTTTGCTCCAAAGTATTGGTTGGGGTGGAAAAGTGGTGTTTGGTTTCCAAATGGAATAGAATTAAGCTTTGTAAATTTTATTGAAGCTATAAAATAAAAAGTTGACAAAAGGTATATATTTATGAAAAAAATAATTTTAGTAACAGGTGGAGCAGGGTTTATAGGTAGTAACCTTTGTGAAAGATTAGCAAAAGACGACCAAAGTGAAGTTTATTCTTTGGATAACTATTTTACAGGCAGTGTTGCAAATCATGTAGAAAATGTAACTTACATAAAAGGTGATACAAAAGATATAGCATCTCTTGTTAAGTTTAGTCCCGATATGGTTTATCACCTTGGTGAATACAGTAGAGTTGAACAAAGTTTTGATGATATGGAAAAAGTATGGCATTTTAATAAAGAGGGGACTTTTGCGGTATTGGAATTTGTTCGCAAGACAGGATGTAAGATACTTTATGCCGGAAGTTCTACAAAGTTTGGTGATGGTGGACTTGGTCGAAGTGC
>JALUWO010000005.1 GCA_027019405.1 Candidatus Altimarinota bacterium
ATTCAAATTTCATTAAAAAACCTCTTTTGATATAAAAAGTATATAGAAATTATATTTTATTGTCAAGATGTGAAGGTTTTTAGAAGTTAACGATCGACTTCACCGACAGGTTTACCTGTTCGGTGCTAGGTTTTGTTGTGTATTATTCCTCTAACAAATTTTCTAACTCACACCTAAACTTATCTTGTCCTTCAAATATAGTTCCTTTTTTAAGATACTCAAAAAATGTTGCATAACCATTAGGACTTAAAAAATGAAAAATATACTTTTGTTTGATTTTCTTCTCTTCTAATTTTTCATTTAATCTTTCAAAGTGTTCTTTGGCATATTTATATTTTGCTTTATTTTCTACACTGTCATCTTTATCGGCTTTTATCTCAATAACAAGATAATATTCAATATCATCTTTTTTAACTTTGATTAAAAAGTCAGGATTAAAATTTCCTATTTTTTGATGATTTGCTTTTCTCCATGAATACTCAATACTATAAAATCCTCTGTCTCTTGATTTAATCCAACTTTCAATTTTTTCTGCTATTTCTTTTTTACATAAATATTCTACAAATTCTCTTTCAGGTTTTGCATTTGTAAAAACAAAATTTACTGGAGTTTTAAATAAAAATTCATTTTGTTCTTTTATTGCTTTTTTTGGCAAACTTTCATCTTCAATAATTTGTTCAAAAATCTTTTTTTGATCTTCATTTGAAATTTCATTTTTCCAATTATTTGTAAAAAATACTGAATAATCTCTTCTAAAATTTCCAATTCCTAAGCTTTCACTTACAAGGTCTTTTGTAGAAATAACCTCTAAATCATTTATTTTTTTCTCTATAATAACAGTTTTTGAAGCTTTTCTTAAAAGAGTTCCAAATGATTGAAGAATTTTTGATCTATTTTTTTGAATCAAACCATCTTCTTTTTTAATCCCTACTTTTTCCATTGATTTTAAAATCAAGTCTTCAATAACTTCTCTTTTTGGTAAATTTTCTTTTGAGTATTGCTCAACATCAATATTTAAAATTTTTCCCTCTTCAAATCTTGCTTGAAGTTCATCCATAATTTTATCAACAATACTTTCTACAGAATAAGTTTCATAAATTATTTCATACTCTTTATTCCTTGTTTTAAAATCACTTACCTCTTCAAATTCTGTATCTTTTTTTACTGTTATTGATTGAGATTCTAAAGGTATCCCATTTTTCATTAAAGAATCAAAAGTCATTTCATTTTTAGGAGTATGAGGGACTTCCTTTTGCTCTTTTGTATAATCAATATTATAAACTTTAAAATTATATTTTGATCTTTTTCCTTCTTTTAAAACTTGTGAATTTACTCTTGTTTCAATCTCTAAAACTTCATCTACAAGACCTTTTATATTTTTACTCCAAGAGTCATGATTAAAAACAATAACCTTTGGTTGCGGATTTTGATAAATTAAAGGAACTCTTAAACCTCTTCCTAAAACTTGAGCAATTAAAAGTTTTGAATTAAAAGCTTTATCTTCCCAAGGAACTATTTGAAAAACATTCTTTACATCCCAACCTTCAGTCAGCATTGAAACTGATATAATCCATTTTGTAGGATCATCTTTTTCATCAACTGTTTTTAATTTTGGTAAATTAGCTTTATGATCTTTATGAGAAGTTACTATTAAAACCTGTTTTTCTATCTCTTCTTTTGGTAGGTTTTCCTGTTGAACTAAAAAATCTACTAAATCATCTTTTAAATTTTTTGCTTTATTTATATCTTTTGTAATCAAAATTGATAATGGTTTTATCTTGTCATATTTTCTTATATTATCTTGATGATTTTGATAAATCTTTTGAAATTTTTCATTTATTCCTGAACTATCATCTTTTTGAACATATTCAATATTTTTTACTATTTTATCTTCAATAGCTTCTCTTAAAGAATATCTATAAATAATATCATTGAAATATTCATTATCATGATAAGCCGTTCCTGTAAAACCTAAAATATATTTAAAATTGTAATCAGAATTTAGTAAAAATTCTTTCCACCTTTTTAACCCTTTAGCCTCTGCTGTATTTCCTGAAATTTTATTAAAAATATGATGAGATTCATCATTTAAAACTAAAGTTTTTTCACCCTGTCCTTTGAAGCTATCTTCAATAGATGATCCAGTTGTAGAATAAACTGCATGAATATTTTCAACACAAATATCTCCACTTTTTACAGTTACATTTGCATCTACAACTCTTGGATTTTTGTATTTTGCATTTTCAGGAATTGTTTTTTTAAGTTCACTATTTCCACTTAAACTTTCAAATTTTTCTGTTAAGCCAGATTCTATTGTAAGAGAAGGACATAAAACCAAAACTTTATCTATCAATCCAAGCCCAAGCATTATTTGAGCCACTCCATAAATCACATAAGATTTTCCTCCACCTGTTGCAATATCAATATTTGCAAAAAGTTTATTTGGAAGTTGTAGATGTCTTTTATAATCTTCTAAAGAAGTATATTTTGCTTGTAATTCAGGATTATCTTGATAATTTTCTTCAACTAAATCTTCAATTTTTTTATATCTTCCACTTGCTAAATAGATAACTGCATTTCTTATAGCTTCTTTTTGATACTCTCTATCTCCACAAAGTTTATCTAAAAATAGATCCCAACTATCCAAATTAAGTTTTATTGGATCATAATTTTGATTTACTTTTAAAACTAAATCCTTTTGTTTGTATATTTTAATATCTTGCATCTTCATACCTTAACTAATAGTAAAAGTTTGAGTAAAATCATTTCCATAGATATCAGTAAACACTACCATTATCTTATCCCCAACCTCTTTTGATTTTAAAGTTATTTCTACTCCATTTTTTGATAAGTCTTTTAACTCTTTTTCAAAATCTTCTGCACTTTGTCCTTTTTTCTTTTTAGGCAAAAGTTCATCTACAAATAAAGCTTCATCCATTGCAAAAGCTTTTCCATTATAGGTTTTATCTATAAATACAGCAGATAGATTTTCAAAATCTTGTTTTTGTTTCTCTTCTTTTGTTTTATCTGATGATAATTCACTTGAACTAAAACTTTTAATAATGATTTTTACTTCATCATTTTCTTTTCTTACTTCTGTTTCTACAGCTGGTGATCTTTTAAAATGGAACCCAATAGCTTCTTTAATATCATTTACTTTTGACTTACTTTGAGGTTGTCTTACTTTAACAAAAGGTTTTTTATGTAGTTCATTGATAATATGATAAGGAATTTTCAACAAATAATATCTAACATCATCAATCTCTACAAAATCATCTACAAAATCTACTGAATTGATTGGAGCAACAATATAAACTCTACTTCCAACTTTTTTACCAATATTTCTATGTAGGTCATTTATGTAGTTTTCATCAATAGTAGAATCTTTATATTTTTTATAATCATAAATAATTACAGGATAATTATCTTTTTTTCCATCAAATTCAAATCCTGAAATTTTGTATTTTTTAAGTTCTATTTCAAAAAGTCCTGAAACAAATTCTAAATATTTTTTTCTTTCTAATTCAAAGGTTTTTTCTAAGTCATAACTACCTAAACTTGCTGTTATAAAATTTTTTGCTTGTTTACTATATTTCTTTTTTGGATTTTCTAAATCTTTTGAATCTTGAATCTGTAAAATTCTTTTTTGCATTGTAAAATATGATAATTTCCCAAGATCACAAGTTATCCATTTTCTGCCAAGTTTTTCAGCTACTGCCATTGTTGCTCCAGATCCTCCAAAAAAATCCAAAACAATATCTCCTTCATTTGAACTTGCCTTAATAATTCTTTCTAATAATGCTTCTGGTTTTTGTGTTGGATATCCTGTTCTTTCTTTTGCCATTGCATTTAATGATGGCATTTCTATAACATCATCTGGAGTTTTACCTTGGGGCATTTCCTTTTCTGCTTGCCCACCTTTTGTATATCTCCATTCTGTCATACCACTATCAAAATCTTGTAAAATGCTATTTCTATTAAAGATATAATTTTCACTCTTTGAAAACCAAAAAATTAAATCATGAGAATTTGCAAATTTATTTTTTCCTCTACTAGCATTTTTATAAAACCATATAATTTCATTTCTAAAAAATTGTTTTCCAAAAATTTCATCCATCAAAACTTTTATATAATGGCTCATTTTTTGATCAAGGTGAACATAAATACTTCCATCATCAGCTAAAATTTCTCTTGCTACAATAAGCCTTTTTCTTAAAAACTCTACAAATTCTGCTCCTTTTTTCTTGTCATTATATGCTTTTGCTCCCTCTTTATTTTGAAACTCATCAGTTGTTGCAAATGGTGGGTCAATATAGATAAGTTTCACTTTTCCCTTAACTTTATCTTTAATAAGTGGATCTTTATTTTCATAAATAGTTTTTAGAAATTGTAAATTATCCCCAAAAACAATCATATTTTTCCAGTCATCACCAAAAGCTTCATATTCATTACCATTAAAAACTTTTTCAACTTGCAAAGGAACAGGAAAAACTCCATCTTCATTTGCTAAAATATCCTCTTTTCTCATCTTCCCAGCATATACAAGTTCATACTCTTTTTGCTTTGTAGGAAAAAGTAAATATTTAAAATCTTCTGGAAGTTCTTTACCCTCTTGGATAAGTTTTATAATATATTCTTTTTGTTGTTTTGTCATTTTTTACCTTTTGTATATTTTAATGCACAACGTTTGACTTGATGAATAAGCGATTTTACTCAGTTAAATTTTTTAACCATTCAAAGTATTTTAGCAAAATAAAGTTAGAAAACTCGCCAAGGTAGCTTATTCATCATCCAAGGACTTGTTAGGTT
>JALUWO010000006.1 GCA_027019405.1 Candidatus Altimarinota bacterium
TACTATAAAAATAATAAATACGTTTTCATTTGCTCCTTACATCATATCTTGATTTTTACTAACTTTTTTCTTTCAAGACAAAATATTCAAATTTATAATAAATTGATGAATTGAAATAATTAAAAATTTTTTTCATAAATAAAAATTAATTTTCAGACTTTATTAAACTATAAACCTTATTTAACCCTTTTCACTTTATAAAAATAATTCATTTTTTTAATAGACTTTCTTCTACTTCTTTTATTTTACTCATATCATCACAATCTCTACATATTTGAAATTTATCTTTTATTTGAGCTATTTCTTTTATAGTTAATCAATTTTTATATTTCAATATTTCTATTAAACATAATTCATTATCTGTAAAATAGTCTTTTATTTTTAAATCTTCTAAATTAAAACTATAATTTAATTTTTCCTTTTTTTCTTGAAACTCATCTTCTCACCAAAATTTTAAGTAATTTTCATCAACTCAAAAACATATTTTATTATATTTACAATCTTTACAAATTTTTACTCTTTTTTTACCTCAAGCTTTATTATCATCTATATTTGTTTTACTTCCATCTAAATTTAAAACAGCTGTTCAATTAAAAGTTTGAATAATTGCATTTTCATATCAAGGAAGCAAACACATTGGTAAATTTAAAACTAATGGTCTTTTTAATCATAATTTATCAAATATATGAAGAGATTTTATAATATATGGTATTGCTTCTATAAATTTAAATCATACTTTTTCAGATTTATCATTCATACTATTTTCATATAATGGAAAAATAATAACAAAAGATGTAACTCACATTTCTAAATAATAAAGTAAAAATTCTGGTAAATCCTTATAATTTTGTTTAGTTAAAACTATATTAATTCATATTCTACATCATAATTTCTTTAACTCTTTTATTCAATATTTGACTCTTTTTAAAGCTCAAGGCAATCATACTAAATAATCATGAATTTCATTTTTATAATGATGAATAGAAAATTTAAATAAAGTTGCTCATGCTTCTACACATTTTTTTGCAA
Source organism: Candidatus Altimarinota bacterium (assembly GCA_027019405.1). Classification (GTDB taxonomy): domain Bacteria; phylum Patescibacteriota; class Gracilibacteria; order BD1-5; family UBA6164; genus JALUWO01. The sequence goes on from JALUWO010000006.1 coordinate 1,030, forward strand.
ATCAAGGTTGTCAAAGCATAACTCAATTAGTTTGTATTCTTACTAAATTAAATCAAGCTTTTGAAGCAAATTTTATATATTTTATAATATGTGGATGAATAAGAGGTTCTCATCAAGTAAATCCAAGCATTCAATATCATTGTTTCTTTCAAAATAATATCCTTTTATATATTTCTATATCATTAGGTTTTTCAGCAGTAATTCTACTTTTATGATCTTGACTACAAAAAAAACATTTTTCATTACAAAGCTTATGAATCATTACTTCATAACAACTTTTTGCATTCTGAGTTTTTTTATCTTTTGTACCAGAAAGAATCTCATCCCTTTTTTTAAGATCTTCTTTTTTTATTCACTTTTGTTGTAACTTTTTTTGTATGTTATCCATTACTAATTTCATTAATTAACCATTTAAATAAAGGAAAATGTTCTCAAGAAAAAGCATATAATTCAGAACATTCTTTAGTAAATTCTATAAAAAAATCAATTATATTGTTTACTTTCACAGCTCACTGTCTAATATTTCTTTCATTATAATCAACAGTTATATCAATCACTTTATTCAAGAAAACTTTATTTTTTCATAATTCAAAATATTGTTTAAAATCACCTAATCATTTTATTTGTTTTTCTAAATTCTTAAATTCTAATTTTAACAAATCTTTTTTAAATGAAAAACTATAACTATTTTCAAATTTTATTTCTCAAACAAGATAAAAATAATAAAAAAATAATTTTTTTATTTCTTCTTTATCTTTTATTTTAAAATCATCTAAAACTAGCTTAGATTTTATAAAATATAATATTTCATAATCTAATACCTTTTCTTTTTTATAAGGATTTGTTAAATCATATACTTCCTTATATTTTTCATTATCAAATAGTTCTATTATTTCTTGTTTATTCATAAGTTTTTTCTGGATAAATTTCTAAATAATCTTTTCTATATCAGCTACAAAAATATTTTTTATCACAATCTTTACATTTTTCAACATAATTTTTTTCTTCTAAAAATACTCCTTTTTCTCAAAATCTAATTTTATGATAATCTACATGATTTTGTATATACTTTCATAAAAAACAAATTGGTATATGATCTACATCCACCTTTAATTTATATTTTTCTGCTTTTTCTAAAAATTTAATTATATATATTGAAGCTTCTTCATATTTTGGAACAACCTCATCATTTTTATCTGCTGCTCACATAGCTTTTGTAAAACTTAATTGAACTCTTTCAAGTCATCTAAAATTATTATTTATATAATCTATCATTTCGGGCAAATATATATAATTTACTTTATTTATTATAATATTTATTCTTAAATTTAATCATCTTTTTATAATTTCTTTCATTGCTTGTTCTCTCTTTTTCAAAGTTCACCTTATTCAAACTATCTTATCATTTATTTCTTCTATATGACAAGGATAATTTACATTATATAATCAAATATTAAATTTTTGTAATTTATCTAAATTATTATTTTCAAGCAAAAAAACTCAATTTGTCTGAAACTCTATAAAACAATTAGATTTATTTTTTCTTATAAAATAAAGAATTTTATATAAATCTGGATTTAAAAGTGGTTCTCAACCTGAAATTTGTATATAATTACCTTTTTCTAATATTTGTTTAAATATAGTTTTTAATGATATAGGCTTATTCCCTTTCATTCTATATTCAGCACTACAAAAATTACATGCTTGATTACATACATTATTTATTGGAACCAAATGATCTATATATTTTTTTTCCATTTTAATTTATTTTATAGGAAGTAATTCATCATCTCAAAGTTTTTCATAATAAGTTTTCCAAATTCATTCACACTTATTAAATAATTTACAATCTTTACATTTTTTAGTTTTAACTCTTCAAGTATTTTTCCTTCATTCAACTACATCTGTATTCTTAAAATCTGGAGCAGAATGAGTAACATTAGAATAAATTTCAATTTCCTTTAATTCTGAAATATTATTATCTAAATAATCAGTAAAATAACAAAGTGGTACATATCTCACTCTATAAGTCATACTATTTTTGTTTCACCAATCAAGTAATTCTCTCATATAAGAAGCAGCAGCAGAAATTCTTGGCATTAGTTTTTCAAAATTATCATGCACTCATCATACATTTGGATCAGCAAATATAAATTCACTAGAACCTAAACATCATATTTTTTTTATTAATTTTCAAATTTCTAATAAATTTTTATAATTTCATTTTTCTATAGCTGTATTTGTTCATATTTTTCTTTTGTCAAATCATAAATCTTGCCAATTTTTTATTCATTGTAATAATTTATCAAAGCTTCAAGGAGTTCTAGTTAATTTATCATGCAATTCTTTAGTATGTCAGTGAATAGAAAAAACTATAGCATCCAACACTTTCATATCATAAAGTTTCTTTGCAAATTCTTTATCAGCAAATCTATTTCAATTAGTAACCATATAAACATGCTTAAATTTCATAGATTTAATAAGAGACATTATTTGAAAAAAATCTTTTCTAATAGTTACTTCTCATCATATAATTTCTAAAATATCACTTCAATTTTTTTTAGCTTCAAGTATATCTCTAAAAATTTGTTTTGTATTATGCTCTATATGTCTTTTATTTAAATCTATACAAAATCTACAAAAATTATTACATCAAAATCATGTAAAAATAACAGTTTTTTTTCACCTAAAATTATTTTTAAAGTTTACATCTAAAATTGGTTTAAATCTAAAATTATCTTTATTTTCTATAATTTCTATATTTTCTATACCCTTTTTTCTAAAAGGTCTTATTTCATCTTCTCAATTAAATTTACAATAAGTTTCATGTATTCACATACAATATTTTGAAAGTTTACAAATACTACATTTTCAAGTAAAAGTTATTTCATGAGAAGGTAAAGTTCTCCACATATATTTCCATAATTTTGGATTTTTTATAGTACAAAGTGGAAAATGATATAATTTAAATTTATCTACTCAAAATTTTTCTCAATACTCTAAAAAAACTTTTTCATTAATTTCATATACATCTTTATAATTAACCTTTGTCAAAGCAATATTATCAATAGCTTGACCTTCATATTCCATCATTATTGAAACAACACTATCTATATTATTTCAAAAATATTTATAGATTAATTCATATATTTTATCTAAATGCTTATAATTTTGTCATTGAATAATAATTCTTAGTTCAAGAGTTTGATTATTGTATTTTTTATATTTTATTACATTAAAAATTCCCTTAATCAAAGTTTCCCAAGAACCTTCCTTTCTTACTATATCTTCATGAGTTTTTTTATTATATCAATGTATTGGGAAAACTAAATGATAATTTTCTAAAGTTGCTATCTGTTTGGTAAAATCCTCGTCTGCAAATCTATCTCCATGAGTTAATTGAACTAATTTAGAATTAGGAAATTTTTCTCTTATATATTTTAAAATCTTAAAATAATCTGGATTTAAAGTAGGTTCTCAACCTGTAATTGTCCAGTCATCAACTAAATCAGCAAATCTATGAAAATTTCTATCATCACCTTTTAAAAAATTATCAATTCTTTCCTTTATTTTATCAAAAGTATAATCTTTTAAAGTATATTTATAATTAGCTGAATTAGAACACATTGTACATTTATGGTCGCAAGCTGGCCATAGTGCTATATCTGGCATATTTTTTTATTAATATCATAAATCTTTTAATTTTTTGTCTAAATTATTATAAACAAATCTATATCATTCTCAAAAGTAATATTGACTTTCTTTATCTAATTCAA
>JALUWO010000007.1 GCA_027019405.1 Candidatus Altimarinota bacterium
TAGATCAAAAAATTGTTTATATGTTGTTTTAATATCTTTTATATTTATATTATTTCATTCTTTTATAATTTTTTTTTCCATTTTTTTTAATTTTATTTATAAATATAATTATATTTATTATACTAATTTATAGTAAATATATTAAAATATTTTTAAAAGTTATTTACATCATTTATAGCCCTTGTTATTATATAAAATTTTTTTGTGTAATTTGATAAATTATATATAAAACTTACAAAATAAACATTATCTTTTATTTTTTTTTCAACATAAATTTCAACTCAAAATCTACATTTCATATCTGTATTAACAATAGTATTATTTTTATTTAAAATTTCTAATCATTTACAAATAAATCATTTACTTCTATATTTTCATGACATAAATATATTTCTTATATTGTTAATATTTCATTGTCATATATAGTCTTTTGAAACATTTAAATAGCTTATTTTTATATTTTTTGTATTATTAAATATTTTATATTTATTTTTTAAAATATTGAAAAAATCAAATCATTTTATATCATCTTCTGTTATATTATCTCAATATTGCTTTCAATATATTTCTTCTGTAGAATAAACTTTTCAAAAAGTAGTATTTTTATTTTTTATATAAACAATTTGTGATTCTCTATTATTTATAAAATTTTCTACATAAGATAATGTATTTTGTAAATAAAATTCTCATAAAATAGTTTGTGTTAAATTTAAAATAAAAAATATAGCAGGTATAATTATTGCTGCTGATATAAAGGCATATATTATTACTCCAATTAAAGTAAAACCTTTTCTTAATTTAAATTTTAAAAAATTTATATTTGTGTTCATTATTTTTTTTTATTTTCTAAAATTTTATACAATATAATTATATATAATTTTACACTTATTTTTTTTAATTACTTCATTAAATTATAATAATCAAATTTAACTTTAACATTATAAGATAAATATTCTTTATTATTACTATCTACTTGTATATTTAATTCTTTAATTTTTACATTTAATTTATATAATTTCATATGTCTTAAAATATCATCAAAAAATTTATATTTAATTACATTTGTAAATTCAATAACAACTTCATTTTTTCATTGTGTTTTTTGAACACTTTTAATTTTTATTTTTCACATTCAATTATTATAGTCATTTATATAATTATTTATTTCATAAAGAAAATTTAATAATTGTAGATTATTTTTTATTTCTTTATTCAAATTTAAAGTTTTAATTAAAACTAATTTATTTTTATTCTTCATTAAAAAGTTATTTTGTTGTTTAATTTTTAATATTTTTTGTTTTATATCTACATTTGCTTCATTATATTTATAATTTACATAATTTAATAATAAACTTCCTATAAAAAATAAAAAAAGAAATAAAAATAATAAAAATTTACTTTTTTTTATTGCTTTATTTTCAAAGTAATTTTTAATACTATCTACTATTAAAGAAAATTTTTCTTTTAAAATTTCAAATTGTTCTTTCATATTTAATAATAATTTAAGAATTAAAATTTTATTTCTATATTTTATATAAAAATATAGTTATTATATTATTATAATATATTTTTAATGTTTTTTATACTAAATTTTACATATTTTTTACATACTTTTTACAACTGGTGAGAAGAAATAAGATCAAACAATAATATACATTAAGAATTGTATTCAAAATACAACAAGTAATACAATTGCTTTATAGAATCATTCGTTTTTTTGCCATTGTTCAAATAATTCTTGTTTTACAGTTTCATAAATAGTTATAGTTTCATTTAAAGTTCATTTAAATCAAATTTTTTCTCATCTTGATTGTTTATCTTTTAATACTTTTAGAAAAGTTAAAAGACTAGGATTAAATCATTTAGGTTTATAAGAAAAATTATTTGTTATTACAGAAACAATTTTATTATATAAATCTAAACTAATTAACTCTTCATTTTTCAAATTTTCTATTACTTCAAATGTTGTTTTTTTAATATTATAATATGGAATATCTTTCATATTATTTCAATAGCTTTCTATTTTATTTAATAATTCTAGAAAAATAAGATAAATTACAATAAAATTTTGATATTCTTTACCTCATTTAATTTTATTTTTTTTATCTAAAGTTTTTATAAGATTAAATAACATAATAGTTAAAATAACAAAATATATAACAAATAAAGTCTGTTTATCTATCCACGGTTTTTTATATTTATTTTCAAGATCTTCTAACATGTATTCTAAAGTAAAAGGATTTCTATATTTTCTCGTCATTTTATTAACTATTACCTGAGAATAATTTTTATATGATATATATAAATTACCAGATAAATAGAAAAAGAAATTAAATAAAAAAACAGAAATAAAAACATATAATGAAGTAACAAATTTTTTTTTGAATTTATTAAATAACAAGATATCTTTCAAATATGAAAAAGTAGATTTTCAACCTCATATATTTGGAATATATTTTAAATTTAAAATTTTATATAATAAATAATCAAAAAAATATCTTTCTTTATATTCTATATTTTTTATTTTTTTTGTTTCTATTACTTTCAATACATTTTGAATATTAGCATTAGTCATGCTATTATAAACATCACTATTTTCGATTAGTTCATCTTCAATATTTTTTATATTTTTAAAATTACAATTTTCTTTTTTTATTTTATTGCTATCAAAAAATTTTGGAATGTTTGTAAAAATTATTTTTAATTTATCTAACATTTTTCAAATCATTATTTTTATATTTAAAAATTAAACCTATTTTATTTTATTTTATATTTTTCAATTATTTTTTGAATTACAGGTTCATAAGTCCAAACTGATATTGCTTTATCATATTTTCTTTTATTTAAGAATACAGTTGATAATACATTTACATATTTTTTATTAAATAAATAATTATATTTTTTTTCATATTCTTTTTCAATATTATTATTACAAATTTTACTTTTATAAGTTTTTAATAAATTTCAATAGTCTAGATTGTTTGCTTTTAAAATACAATTTAAAGAAAATTTAATAAGATTGTCATTATTAGTTTTGATTGTATATTTAACAATAAAGTCATTTTTAATAAATTCTGCTATTTCTTTACTAATTTTATTACTTTTATAAAATTTTCAATATATAAACCAATAATTTATTTTTTTTGCTATTTTTGAATTATCTATTACATTTATAGCTACTAAATAACTTTTATTATAAATTTCATTTTGTAATATTTTTTTATATTCTTTTTTTGTTAATTCTGTTTCTTTTTTTATAGTTTCTATTTTTTCTTTAATTCTTTGATTATTTTGTTCAATTTTATTTTTAACTTCTATTATTTTTCACTTATTAGAAATATAATTTTGATATAATAATTTATATCATAAAAATGTTCATAATAATCAACCAAATATTATTCAACCTAATATTGTTATTAACATAATTTTAATTTCATTTTTAATCATTTTTATAATTTTATATTAAATAAATAAAATGCTTGTTATTAACTATTATTTTGCTTTTTAAATATAGTTATTTTTATATATTTTTATTATATAACTAATAAGTATTTAATTATATTTTATCTGACCATTCTGATAAAATTTTCTTTATTTTTTTATTATAATTCAATTTAAAAATAAAGAAAGCTAATCAAACACCAATTAAAATAGAAATTATCATAAAAATAATATAATTATAAGTTTTAATAAAACTATAATTAAATTGTGGTTTAATTTCATTTCACCATATTTTATCTGAAAATTGTAATGTATAAAAATTTTCTTTTTTTAACTTATTATTTTTTGTATCAACATTTATTCAATTTAAAACATATTTAATATTATTATTATTAAAGTTTAGTTTAAAATAAGAAATTAAATTATCTCTTTGAAAATTATTTTGTCAAAGATTTTTAAAAAAATTATTTAATTCTTTTTCAGTAGTAATTCACCAAATATAAAAATCTCAACTTTTATTTAATATTTTAATAGTATTAGAAATAGCTTTATTTTGAATAAAATCTAAATCATTTATTTTATAATAAGATGAAGAAAATAAATTTATATTATATTTTGTAAAAAAACTATATTTTTCTCATAAATACATTTCAATATTACTATTATTATTATTATTTGAAATAATATTATCAAATATTAAATATTTAATTCCATAATTGCTTAATAATTCTTTTAAATTTATAAATTTTTCTTTTTCACTATTTTTATTATTAAATATTTTATTTATTTTTTGTTGTATAATTGAAATAGATTCTTTTATTTTTCAATTTACTTTTATATTATAAGGTAATAAAACTAAAGTTTTTTTAATATTATTAAAAGTAAAATAATCACTTGTATCAAATTTTAAATATACAAAAATAGCATCTTTTCTTTTTATTTTTTTTATACTATCTAATAAATTTTTATCAAGATCTATTTTAATATTTATATTTCATAAAATATATTTATTTAAAGCTTCAGATATTTTTTTTCTTCTTTTTAAATTTTCATTTTCTATTTCGTTTTGATACTGTCAAATCCACAATTTCATTTTTATATATTTTCCTTTATTTCAATTGTTGTTTCCTTCTTTTGAACCACTATTTTTTATATTATTTAAATTTGTTGATTGTCCTAAATCATCAAATCACTTTTTATATTCAATAAAAATGTTTTTAATTAGATTTTTATAAACAACATTATTAGAATTATCAGCAACTACTATATTATTTGTATTTCAAAATAAGAAAACAAAAAATATAGTCAATAATATTTTTTTTATATTTTTAAACAAATTATTTTTATTTTTCATA
>JALUWO010000008.1 GCA_027019405.1 Candidatus Altimarinota bacterium
CATCACAAGAGTATATAGTGTTTCGTGCTACTCCTCTGTTTACAATATGATAAAACCCAATTTTTTCTATTCTTTTTTTCCTTGCCATATTTTATTGTAGCTCATTTTTAGTTAAAAGTAAAGCTTTAAAAGTAAAGCTTTGACCCCAGTTTTTTGACCCCAGTTTTTAAAAGGTGACTCATTATCACTTAATGGTTTTGAAGCTAATGTTTTAATCCATTCCCTTTTCAATTCATTTTTTAAAAAGAAATGAAAACGATCAAGAGTTAATTCTATACTTGGATTAAGTAACTTTTTATAAGCATAAAATTTACTTAAAGCATCTATTGAGTAAGTACCCATTACTGGAACAATTAAAATAGATATGAATAATCCTATATTTAATGAAAGTTTATAAAGTTTCATACTAAACCCATACTAAACCAAAGCCTCTTTTAATTTCTTTTGTATTACTTCCCATGAAAAATTTTCTTCAACATAAGTTCTACTTTTTTTTACATCTACATAGTTATCAATATTTAAAATATACTTATCAAACTCTTCTATATCGCAAACTGCAACATAACCATTTGGAATATTTAGACCTCTCGCACCGACTTTTGTACTAATGACAGGTATTCCATTTGCCATATAGTCAAGCATTTTAAGATTTGTACCAGAGCCGCTGACCATAGGGTTTATCGCTATATCTGTTACACTTAGATACATCTCTTTTTCATCATCATCAGTTATGCCTGCAAAACCAACATTTTTAGGTTTAGCATGTAAATTAAAATATCCACCAACACTTCCCATTATAATGAAATTGTAATGTGGAAGTTTTTTTGCAATATTAAATATAATCTCTACAGCTTCAATATTTGGTTGGTGCCAACTGCCAATAAATAAAACAATTTTTTGACTTGAAAAACCTAATGATTTTTTCAAGTGTTCTCTTTTCTCTTTTGAAATATAAGATACACTATTTAAATCAACACCATTTGGAACTAAAACAACCTTTGATTTGTTAAATCCATATAAACTCTCCATGGTAATAGCATCATCCATAGCACAAACCATTGTAAAAATTCCAGCAATAGAAGCCTCTTTTTCAACTTCAAAAAGTTTTTTTAGAAGTTTTTGGTTATGAGATGTGTTTTTTAGCATTTGTTTTTTTAAATTATACTCAACATTATGTGATTCATGTATAATTGGAATTTCAATATGCTCTTTTAATAATAAATATGCGTAAGGATGGCTTGTTACTACATAAACAGAAGTTTCACAAGATTTTTTAACTTCTTCAACAAATAATGTAGTCTCATTATAAAGGTATAACATAGCAATATCAGTTACAGGTATCCCTGCTTGTTCTTCTATTTTCCACTCTTTATGTGCGTGTTCCTTAGTCTTAGGTACTCTAATTTCAAAAAGATTGGGAGCTATCTCACTTTTCTTATACTCTTCACTCTCATGTACTAAACATATAATTTCAACTTTCATATTTTTAGCCAATTCTTTATAAAGATAAAAAATTCTATTTTGACCACCACCTCTTGGTGGGTAAATAGGATAAGTTGTGACGACTGTTATCTTCTTCTGTCTTTTTTGAGGTTTAGCTGCCTTTTCAAAGGACTCACCAAGTAAAGAACCTATGGTGTTTTCCCAAGTGATATTTTCCACTCTTTTTTTTGCTTCTTTCCCCATTTTTTTACATAACTCTTGGTTAGCTGCAATAAAGTCAATGTTTTTGGTTAATTCAGAAATAACTGGTTCACACACTAAACCTGTAACATTATGCTCTACAAATTCCACAACACCACCTGTATCTGAAAATGTCAATACTGGCTTTTCACACATCATTGCCTCAATGGTAATTAGTCCATAATCCTCATCATAGGGTACAAATAAAACTGCATAAGAGTTTGAATAATATTTAATAAGGTCATCATCACTAATAAAACCTAGCATTTCAATTCTTGAATCATTTTTAATTACTTCATGTATCTCTTGAGATAAAGGTCCTGTTCCTGCTATTTTCAATGGAATATGTGTATCAGACTTCGTGTATGCATCCACAATCATTTGTATTCTTTTAGCACTATCCAATCTACTTACTGTAAAAAAATAATCATAAGAAATATTTTTAAAATCAGTTAATACAGATGGTGGATATATAACATTGACTTTACAATTTTTTGGAAAGTATTCTTTTCTCTTTGCAACAGTTTTTGATATTGCTGAAAAATTATCTATATTTTGCATAGCTTTTGAATCAAAGAAATGAATTAACTGTTTTATAAATACACCTGGAAATTCATATATCTTTTTATCAATGGATTTGTCATTTTGTAATTCAAATAATAAGGTAAATATTTCATCTATAGTTGTATTTTCATTTTCTAGTTTTTTTAAAATAATATTGATTTTAGTATCTTCGCTTATGTATTCATCTGGTAAGTTCATAAAATGATAGCAATCATAAAATCCTCGTAAAGAATGCAACATATATATATAATGGTTTGAATGTTGGACCATCCATGCTGGATATTTACCAGTAATTACCATATCAAAATATGATAAATCTAAATCATAAAAAGCTTTATATGATTCTATTAAATCCCAAAAATTATTTTCTTTTGTAGGTATTTTTATAAGTTCGCATTGATGCGTTGTATGTTTATTGATAAACTCTAACATTCCCCACCAAAGCTTTTCTGCACCACCAATACCAAAAGGGATAGGACTAGGGGCTACTATTACAATTTTCATTTAGTTCTCCAAAAGTTTCTGGACAACATTGTCCCAGCTAATATTTTTATTATGGTAACTTTTTAAACCGTTTTCACCAAGTTCTTTTGCTTTTTGCTGATTATCATAAAGCCAATCTATCTTTTGTGCAACAACCTTTGGATCAGGTTCTACAATAAAACCAGTCTCATTGTCCACTACAAATTCTAATGGTCCTCCCGAGTCAGTACAAGTAATAACAGGTTTAGATGACAGCATAGCTTCTAATGTAATGTAACCATAATCTTCATCAAATGGTGCAAAGAAAACAGCTAAACTTCTTGCATAAAGTGTATATTTTTCTTCTTCACTAAAACGACCAATTAAACTTATTTTGTCTGAAACTTTTAAATCCGTTACCATCTGTTTATAATTTTCAAGTTGTCCACCATCTCCTGCAATAATAGCTACTGCTTTAGATTTCGTGTATTGCATCGCTTTTATTAATAAATCTTGTCTTTTGAGCTCCTCTAATCTACTTGGATAAAAAATAAAACCATAACTATCATCACAATAGAAGTTCTTTTCATTGGCTGGTGGATGATATACTGGAACTGCACTTATATCATTATATTTTTTTAATCTATTAGATACATTGTGACACATACTAAATCTAGTTTGAATTTTAGAAAGTTCTCTTGTATCTGTTTCAATTATTTTTTCTCTAAGTTCACTTGAGCTTAAAGAAGCATTTTTTTTATCATATAATTCATATACACTTCTATGCTGATGCATAAGCCACAATATCTTATGATGATGCTGAACATAAAAGGCTGGAAATTGCAAAACGAGGACTCTATCTATAGCATAACCATTAAAATTATTAAAATCTTGTTTTTTCCATATATCTATTAAATCACTGATATAACTTTCCGGAGAAAATTTAAAAGGTATTTTTACTATTTCCACATCATGCCCATTCTTAATTAAAGCATCTCTTAGACCGATCGTCATCAGTTCTGCTCCGCCTCTAATAAAAGGTACTTGAATGGATGGTATTAAAATTCTCATGCTTTATATCCTATAATAGCATAATCCGAGGAAGTATTAATCCACCCATTAATAAATTCATTCAAATAATCATTACCTGTACCAATATTCTCTAATAACTGAATGTTTTCTTTTTTAATATTAATAAACCCTTGTGATTCAAGTAAAAATTCTGAAGTATGAGGAGGAATAGGATTAAGATGAGTAGGATCAGTATAAAAGTTACAAGCACCAACCATAATATTCTCAGGATTAGGCGTTTCAAAGATCACCATACCACCAGACTTTAAAACACGATATGACTCTTCATACATTTTCATCAATATAGCAAAAGAAAGATGCTCTATGATATGAAAACCTGTTATGACAGATAGCGACTCATCTTCAAGTGATTTCAAGTACTCTATGACATCATACTCTTTTGCATCTAAACCTAACTCTTGTGACTTAGCCACCATTATACGGTTTAAGTCTATCCCTCTTGCATCATAACCTTTTTCGCCTAAGAGTTCTATCCATTCACCTCTACCGCAGCCAACATCAAGTGTTTTGATATCTTCTTTTTTAAATGGTAGTTTTTCTATATACGGTAAATAGACTTCAACTCTTTGTTTTATTTCCTCTCTTGTACCTCTAAATCTGTCTTCAAACTCTACATAAAAGGTGTCAAATTGATGTTTTTCTTCATCCGTAATACTTACTAACTCTTGTTGATTAAACACCTCATCCGGTAATCTTTTTTTAGCTTCATCTATGAGCGATTGCATGTTTTTCTGAGAAATTTTCATATACTCTTTAGCATAAGATACAGTCTGTAAATATAATTCTAACTCTGTTTTGTCCGCTTTTGTTTCAAGCTCTGCGTGAAGTGGCTCTAACTTTGTTTTGTCCGCTTTTGTTTCAAGCTCTGCGTGAAGTGGGTCTAAGTCTGTTTTGTCCGCTTTTGTTTCAAGCTCTGCGTGAAGTGGGTCTAAGTCTGTTTTGTCCGCTTTTGTTTCAAGCTCTGCG
>JALUWO010000009.1 GCA_027019405.1 Candidatus Altimarinota bacterium
TGCGGATCAAGCATTAGAAATGGCATTTTTGATAGCAGATATGCTTAAAAAAGCAAGAAATTAAAGGTATCTATATAATTCAATAATTCTATTTAACTTAAAAATATTTTTCAAGAGAATATATATTGTATATGTTAACCAATATATCGGGGTTCTTTTTTTAACTGAATGTAATTTGAAATATTTGTAATAGTTTGTAGAATTAATAGATAATTGAATAAAATTTATGTAGAATTCGCTTGTATAAAAAATCATTCCAAATGTTCCTTTCTTTTTGTTCCTGTTCCTGTTCCTGTTCTGTGACTGTGACTGTGACTGTGACTGTGACTGTGATTAAGGAAGGTATATGGAATGTCTAACAGAGTTAAAAAGGATGATGCATTTGTATTTGCTGTGGTAGTGTTGTACATTTGCATCTCCTTTCTTTTATTTTTTAAATCTTATTTTACTACAAAAATAGCAAAAAATAAAATATTTTCTAAAATATTAGCATATTTAAACTTAAATTTAAGTTTAAATGGCAAATTCTATTTGTATACCACTTGTTTGGTTATAGGTTAATTTGAGTTGATTTGTGTCATGTCTCATATAACTTGCTTACCATATTATCAAGAGTTTCTTCTATGTCTTTTGTATCTTCTTTAAGAGTATTCGATTTTTTGTTCATGATTTCATCAGCAATATCTACAAATTTTTGCTGTTCATCTATTGAAATTATTTTGATGGGAATTGTTTTTAGATAGCTTGGATTTATATCATAACTGTTTTGCCTAATTTGATTGAATATCTCTTTTATACACGATGAATTTAATAAAGCAACAAGATATTTTTCTAAAAATAATATGGAAAGTTCTTCTAGCTCTTTGCGTTTTTCTCTTATTAAAATCTTTCCTTTAATATTGTAGTCTTTCTCAATAGACATAGTTATACTTTTGTTATTAATATCTTTTAAATTTTTCCATAAAATACCAATTCTAACAGTCTGGTCACAATATATTTGTGTATCATCATAGGTGCAAGACAGTTCACCTATTTTGTTTGTAATTATTTTTCGAGTTTCATGAAGTTCTGTAAATGTTGCTCTTCTAATTAACGCTGGACATCTTCTAGTTCCCCATTCTAAATATCTTCTTGATGTTATTTCAAAAGGTTTTACATTTTCACCTTCAATATACTGTTTCGTATGTACTGCGTCCTGTGCTAAACTGATTAAATCATCTTTTTTAAATTCCCCTTTAGCAATTTTTTCATTAGCATTTAGAACCATACCAATACTTATGTATAGTATATCACCTAATTTAATCATATTCTTATCTATTTCTATAGATGACTTTTTAAATTCTTCAAAAGTTGATGTCATTAAAACACTTTGATTCTCTGTGCTTAGTTCTTCTGTATTACCAAATTCTTCACAATGTTTCAATCTCAATGGCTTATGTTCTAATATATCCGATTTTTGATATTCCAAGATAATATTTTTAACTCCAACCCCACTAAACACCTGTATATCGCTTAAGAAATCTATCCTGTTGATTTTTGCATTTTGACTAAAATACTCTCTTGATTTAGAAGCATACTTTGCTTTTAAATAGTCATCTTTTATAATTAAAGACATAATCCCATCGTATTTTAATAATTTATAGCTTCTCTCAACAAAAGCCATCATTAGATCCCATTTTTCATAAAGAGTTTCATAATCAAAAGCATTAAGTATGACTTCTCTTTGTCTTGCAAAATTTCCATCAGTGTCTGCTCTTACATAAGGTGGATTCCCCAATACTACATCGAATTTTATATTTGGAAATTCTAAAAACCAATTTGTAAATTCAAAATCAAAAACATTGTCTAAAATTTTTGATAATTTATTAGCAGTTTGTTTTCTTTTGGATGCGACAAATTCAAGCATTTCATCAAAAAAATCTTTTTTTAATTTATGTTTGTTTAATTGTTTATCTAATTCATCTTGTTTTCTAAAAAATATAAAATAAGTTTCAACAAATTCATCCCATTTTGTATAATTTAATGCTTCTATTAATGTTTCAAGGATTTTATCAAGAATTAATTTGTTTGTTTTAGAGTTTATTGTTTTTAAAATGGTATTATCTTGCAATATATAATATAAAAAAGATAGTGGTAACATAATAAATTTCAAATATTGTAATCTTGCATCTACCTTTGCATAAGAGGCATAATTTGTCTCTACTTCTTGTGTACTTATATCAATATTTGAATTTATCTCTGCAATAAGAGTATATACTTCATCAATTAGCATTACTGATTCTTCTCTTTTTTCTTCTAAAATATTTATCATATCGTTAAAAAACAAATTACTTTTGCCAGAAGCCAACTTGTCAATATTAATTTTTGTATATATATTATCAATAAATCCAAGTACAGAATTTCCATACTTAATATGGTTATCCATAAATGATAAAGGAATACCAACTATAAAAGTTTCAAGCCATATAGCAAATTTTGTTATATCAGTAGCTAATGGATTAATATCCATACCATAGATACAATGTTTTAAAATATATCTTTTACAAACATCTTTAAAAGTTGCTTTTTGTAATGAACTTTCTATAAATTCATCATTTTTATTAATCTCTTTTTGTTGATATTCAATTTCTTTTAACTTGTTACTTTGGAAATTATTATAATCTAAGTAAAAATCTTTTAGTTCCATGCACACATCGGCTAAGTATTCTATAGTGTCAATTAAGAAATGACCACTTCCGCAAGATATATCTATTATTTTAAGTTCAAATAATTTTTTATATATGCAATAATCTTGTAATTTGTAAGTTTCACTTATCGGCAAAGTTTTAAATTGCTTGTCAAACTCTTTTTTAAACAAATCTATTTTTTTATCAAGTGCATTTTTAATAATATATTTAGTAACATTATCAGGGGTGTAATAAGCTCCTAATCCTTTTCTAGTGTTGTTTTCACCTTTTTGAATAAGCCTGTAATTATTATTTTCTTCAACTATTTTATAATCAAGCAATCTTTCATAAATGGTTCCTATATATTTAACATCAAGAAGATTATAATCAATCCTGTCAAAAGTTACTTTTTTTTCGTGATACACCAAAGAAAGCAAAACTACTTCGATATATTTGTTATCTATGAAAATTTTATTTAAAATATCATCTTTAAATTCACGAAATAATCCACCGTTATATACAGGAACTTTAATATGTCCACCCATTTTACCATTGTCTATTGCTCTGAATAAATCATTGATTCTTGCCCACAAATCATCTTCAATTTTGATATGTTTTTCTTTGTTTTTGCCTAATTCAATTACAATTTTCTCAAGTGAATATCTATTATAATATGTCGTTTGATTTAATGGCAAAAACCCTCTTGACTCCGAATAAAGAACAAATATCAATCTAAACAAAATTTTCATAGAGTATTGTTCAAGCTGTTTGGGAGATAAGTTAATGTTTTGTTGCTTAGAGGCTGTTGCAATACCTTTTGCAAGTTCTATATATCCTTTATCTGCAATATTTTTAAATAATCTCTCGCTAAGTTCTAAACTTTCAGCATAGATACAATCATCTATTTCTAAGAGGTTATCCATCAAGGAGCATCTATAATTCTTCTCATTTGCTAAGAGATTTGTAAATGTAAAAGTTTCGATGAAACAACTTATAAGTTTATTTTTTTCAATTTTGGTAATTTCATCATCTAATAAACTAGAAATATCAAATTTTACTATTGGGGATTTTGAGGTTTTTCCGTTTTTATTTTTGTAATAAAGCTTCCATACTAATCCATTGGATAAAATTCCATAAACTTTATATCCTGTAAATTCACTAGCCTCTAAATATGCCAATAATTGCTCTTGCGGATTAGAATATTTTTCGTTATCTAAAGGATGTTCTAGGGAAGCATTTTCCTCTTTAAAATTTAAAAGCTTTAAGATAGGTTCAATTATAAATCTTTTTATATTCTCTTCATTTGCGGTGATGTTGGATTTTTCTAATCTTTCAACAAAAGTATTTAAAATAGTTGTAATATTATCTGTGTAGCTTTCATATTTATCAAAATCTACAACCTTTTTTCTTAAATACCTTTTTATCCTTTTATGTTCGATTTGATAGGCATCTATAGTATCTATTTTTGTGTCAAGTTGCTCTGCTGTGAATAAAGCTTCGTTTGAATGTAAAGATAATTTTTTAATATGAACTTTATCGAGCTCTTGTTTTGCTTCTAAAATGATAGCACTTTTTGCATCATCTATCTTATAAAAATAATCTGCACTACCCATTCCTACAAATCCTCTAAATTAAGTTTTTTAAGCCCAAGAGCCTTAAATATAGCAAGTGCATAGGCAAAGCTAAAAGTTCCACGATGGAGCTTGTTTCCGATATTGCCTTTGGTTTCTTCTATTCCTATATCTCTCATCTTTTGTGCAAGTTGCTCATATTCTAAGTCCTGTTTTGTTAATTCTATTTTTATTATTTTACTTGCTTCTTTTTTAAAATCAATTTTACACATTTTTACCTCAAAAATAATCTTTTTACCAAATTATATCCTAAAAATACCAAAAGTCAATTTTAAATATCAAATTTAGGATAAAATTATCATCCTATACCTTTTTTCGTAGAAATTAACTTTTTTTTAAAAATATTTTTGTAAAATCTAATCTTTAAAATGTAATGATGAAAGCTATTATTGAGAAAAAGTACCCCATATATTCTATATTTGCAATATTGTGTTTATATTAAGTCA
>JALUWO010000010.1 GCA_027019405.1 Candidatus Altimarinota bacterium
GCTACGAAATGTTTAATACTTTTTAAATTCTGTATTTCTTGATTAAATAAATAATCCTCGCTTTTTTTCGGGTTTTCTTGGATTATTAATTTGAGATGGGTAACTTTTCTTCCTGTTTTTATTTCTTCATAATCAAATATGATGTCTGTGTGTTCTGCTAATTCTTTTTGAGCCTTTTCTAATATTCTTTGTTTTATTCCACTACTTCCTCCATATAAATAACTTTTTGGTATCTCTAAAATTTCTCTTAATTCATCAACTTTTACAATTTTTTCTGCCTTATTTCCATATCTCTTATTTAGCTCATACCAATCTTTTAATATTTCATATAATCTAATAGAATAACCGCTTTTTAATGGCAAAATATTTTCTAATTTATATTTTAAAAATTTTGTTTGTGCTTCAAGTAAATAAGGTCTTAATTTAGGATAAATCATAAATCTTATCTCCCCTACACTCTCTATGTATCTTCCACCTGAAACCCAATTACACACCATAAATCCGTCTTCTTCTTGAATAGTAAGTGGTTTTTCTAATAATTCCTTTAAAGCTTCTTTAACAGCCCAATATAAATCTTTTCTTTTTAATTTTGTAAGTTCTTGGAAGTCTTTAACCTTAAAAATATACTCTTCATTTATATCATCACCTCTTTTTATCCCAGTGATTAAGGTCGTAATGAATTTCAAGCTTAAAGGATTAAGCTTATATCTCGCTCTAACTATTACATCTGCTTTTTTTACTTCTAAATGATTATTTACATCAATTATTTTCGCCATTTTTTAACCTTTTTTAAAGTTTTTATATTGGAATTATAGCATAAAAAAAACTGATATAAATATATGTTTTATTTAACCCTGAAAATGTTTTATTTTTAACCCTGAAAATGTTTTATTTAACCCTGAAAATGTTTTATTTAACCCTGAAAATGTTTTATTTAATTCTTTCAAACCCCTATATTTAGGGAAAAATAAGCCCCTACATATTACATATTACAAGTATTTATTAAGACACTATTAGAGAAAAATTTTAAAATTTTAAGAATTTTTTTAAAAAAATTAAAGAAAAAATAATAAAATAAACAACATTCAATTTATAAGCGATATTTGCCATATAAGCAAGAAAAGAGTTTTTTGGAGTAAGAATATAAAAAAACAAAAAAAATTGTTCTATGGCTTTTAAATAGCTTAATTTTGATATATTTTTTATTTTTAAAATATTTTCTTGCTTTTTTATAACTTATATTACTTAATTTTAAATATTTAATAAAACTTTATAGGTTTATTTTGTAATATTTCATTTTATACTTTTTTATAAAAAATTCGTTAATTAAATAAAATATTGTTATAATTTTATTATCTACAATTAAAAAGTTAATATTATTTATAATAAAAACAAGGAATTTACAATGGATAATTATACACCTAATTCTGCACCATATTATCAATCATCAGAATATCATCAATTAGGCTATCATGTTCATAAAACAGTAGCAACAGGTCCTGATGCATTATTTTTAGCAGATCCAAATAATAATTTTATATGGTTTGTTTTTGCAGGGATTACATTTATTATTACATTAATTTTAGTTTATTCTTACAGAACAAAACCCGAAGACTTAAAAGAAACTAAAAAAGATAAAGTAAGAAAAAAAACCGTAAACACAGATACTGTTAAAAAAACACAAAGAAGTAGTTCTAATGCTAAAAGATACAAAAATAAACAAAGACAAACAAAAAACGAAAGCAAAGAAGAAAATGTAATTCAAATTTCAAAAGATGGTGTTAAAATTATTTCTGACGAAAAATATAATAAATAATAATTTATTTACTAAATAATATATTTCGCATCATCATCCGTAAATGCTGAAAAAATTAAAAGAAGTGTTGTACTAACCCATATAGTTCCTCCTATTAAAAAAAATATAAGTGAAAAAGGATTAATAATTACTAACAATATTGCTGATAAACACATAGTTAAATCATTAATTGGAATACCTAAATACCCCATAAAAGAAAATAAATTATGTATATCTGTTTTTGTAACAAATATACTAGTCCCTAATTCTACAAATAATATAGAAATAAACACCCCAATAAACATCGTTTTTATTTGTTTTCTATTATATTTATCTAATGCTTTTATATTACCTATAATATACATGATTTTCTCCTTTAAAATATTTATATTTAATTATATTCTCATATAAGATATTTGTCAATTCCTATTACTATCCATATTAAAATAATTTAAGTTTTAATTAATTTCAAGTCCTTGCAAGATAATATCTTGTAATTTCCAAACGATTATGATTTAATTCTTTGCTAACTTGTTTTAAAATATCTTTATAAGCGTGTCCTTGCTCTTTTAAAGAGTTATATAAATCTTTTGCATAAGTTATTCTAAGGTCGTGGCTCTTTGGTATTCCTGCTTCTTTTAGGTCTTCCCGATAGCTACTTGGGGAAGGAATAGGAGCATTATTGTTATGTATAGCTTCTATTTTTTGAACTAAATCATATCCAATAGTTTTAGGCATATATTCGTGATTAGCTTTCCCAATAAGCCCCTCTATCGTATTATTTTCTGCATTATAATAATTATCAAAATTCTTTAAAACTTCGTAAGCCTCCGAAATTCTAAGCCCTAATGAACTTTGGACTTCCCCAAGGACGCCTGACGCAAAATTATTATTATAAAGATTATATAATTTGTCTTGAAGATTATCTATGTAACGCCCTGTTTCGTAATTATCGCTTTTAAAAGTTTCTTTTGCTTCTTGGTGGAGTTCTTTTGTATAATTTATGGTTTCTTTTGAAATAGAAACATTATTATTTGCTAAATTTTCTACAACCTTGCTAAAAAGACTTGTGTATTCGTGAATCGTGTTTGGATTATAATCTCGTTTAAAAATCTCTTTTTCTACAAAGTCCCTAACCGTTTCTTTATCGCTTAAATAATTGTTTAATTTTCCCGAGTTTATGCTATTTTGTTGCAAATAGTTACTAAATTTATTTAGCATCATTTTAGCTTGTTTGAGCCTGTTTAAAGATACAAATCCTTTAACATTATTGTTATGCCTACTTTGCCCAATTTTTTCTAATCTAAAAAAAGCATCTTTTAGCTGTTTTTCGAATGTCCCACCTCTTAAATTAGCCATTTTCTTTACCTTTTTTGTAATTTCGTAAGAATCTTCCAACAGTTGATGGAGAAATTTTTTTATTATATTTTTCTAATAAAAATCGTGATATTTTAGTTTCTCCAAGCCCTTGCTCGTGTAATTCTATTATTACATTAGCTTTTGCAAAAATAACTTCATTAGTATTTCTTGAAAGAGCAAATTCTTTTGCATTTTTATTGTAAGATTCTTTTTTTGCTTCATTTAAGATAAAAAAACTTTTTAATATAACAACATCCGTAATACCACCATTTTTTTGGGCTTCTATACTTATAAATTTTGCAATTCTTCTTGCTACTTGAATTGCTTGTTCTTTGCTTACTCCCCATTCTTTTGCTCTCGTATTTGCTAAGTTTTCTTTAAAGCTCATTTTGTCTCCTTTTTTGTGTTCTTTTTATTTTAGAATTAAATTCTAAAGATAAAATCCTAAAAGGATATAAGTTATTTGCAAACAGCTCGGCAGTTGGTAAGAACTGCGATTTTTTAAAGATAATCGCGAAAACTTTTTTAATTAAAGAGAAAAAGGCCTGTTTGCTACTAATGTGTAAAATGCTTGTAAGGTCTCAAAAAAAGGCATAATGCTAAAATAGCATTAGAGACTTTGCTTTTGCAAAGTGGCGTCAACCCAAGCATTCGGACGCCGCATCCTTAAACACACTAATAAAAAAATTATTTATATTTATATTATTTAAATAGAAAATGTATGTTTAGTCTGGCTCAAAAAAAAATTATATAACTTATAAAACACTTGCCCCAAAACCCAAAAAAGAGGCATACACATTTATATTTGGGTTTACTCAATTTTGCTAAAATGGTAAAGCTCCCATTTGCCGAACACACATTAACATTTAAACATGAATTTTTTCTCCTTAAAAAATTAAACTGATTATGTTATAGGAAGATAAAATAAAAATAAAAAAACTTTTTTTAAAAATAATTTTGACGAAGTTTTGAAGTAGTTTTGACGCATATAAAAAGCTCAATTAACCCCATAAATATGGCTTTTCGCTTTTTTAGGGCTACCGCCGTCAATATTTTTCGTTCAACACTCAAAAAATTGACGGCTAAGCCGTTTTTTTTACAAACTCGCTTTATACTTTCTAAAAGTGTTGCTCATTTGTATATGCAAACAAGTTGCATTTTTGTAGCTAATAGCTACTCTACTAAATGAAACAAAAAAGTAGATAAAGTTTTTGTGCGAAACCTTAGCTCTTTTCAAGTTTTGTACCGCTTATTCTTGGGATTTTTTATTATAATTATATTTAACGATAGGTTGGGAGGGGTTATGTGGTTAGAAACCACAAAGGATTTGTTATGAGAATTATACTCATTCTCATAATAGTAGCGGTGGTAGTGACACCTCTCTATTAAGATATGGGGCTTTGCCCTGTATTTCCTATCGTTATTATATCAAATTTATTTTAATTTTCTTTCATCTCTTAAATATCTAATCGTTGAATTTATGCTCATTCTAAACTCTGGGTCTGCATTAAATACATCTTTAAAATCTTCTTGTTTTTCTAATACTAAATAATAATAATTTGGGTCTATTTTTGCTATTTGATAC
>JALUWO010000011.1 GCA_027019405.1 Candidatus Altimarinota bacterium
TTAAAATATTCTTCTAACTTTTCTATATCTTCTTTTTCTAAACAAGAATCTTTTAATATAGGATTTAAATCTATTTTTGAATTACTTATTGTATCATTTATTTTAAATTTAATTTTCTCATAAATATTTTTTATTTCATCTCCAACAGCTTTTTCTTCTTCAAAAGCATTTTCTATCTCTTTCAAAATCCAATCCACAGCAACTTCTTTATCAGTTAACATTCATTCTAAATAGTTTTTTTGTAAGTTTTCAATAGTGTTTTCTAAGTTTGAAATAATTTGCTGGAAAAGAAAGTAAGTGTGGAAATATTTGGCAAGTTGGAGTTGGGTTGGATAAGGTGGAAGAGTTAAATTTTGAAGTTCTTCAAATATTTTTTTATCATTAATATGAGTAAGTCCTACTCATCAATGAGATTTATTTTTTATTAAATCAGTTAAAGAATATAACAAGTAATACAAGTATTTTTTATTTATATAATCCTTGTCATAATAAACTTTATAAATATGCTGATTTAGAAGTCATTTATATTTTCATAAAAACGGTCTTATAGAAGTATCTCTATTTCAACTCCATCAATATAATAAATCATTATTTCAAGACAAAAAATATTTTCCAAATTTTTTATTAAATATTTCTGGCTCTTTAATAATTACTCATTCTTCTATTTTACCTGAATTTAATGTAGCTATTTTAACTATTGAATAATCATAATTATATTTATTTTTCTCATATATTAATATTTCTTCTCACTTTACATTTTCTTTACTTTTCCAAGAGTATCCATTTACAAAACTTAATAAATCATACCAATTTATTTTTTCCCCTCTCTCCATTTCAAAAAACTCACTTTCAACTCAAACTTTTTCAATAAAATATTTTAAATCATTTGATTTAGTTCTCAAAGTTTGCATATTTTCTAAGTGTTCAACTATTTGTTTTTGGATTTCAAAGGGAGGAAGAGGGATAGAGATATCCGAAAAATCATCAAAATATACATGTGGATTTCCTGCACCATGTTGTAAAGAAAATAAGTAATCTTGTTTTAAATATTTAAGAAAATAGTATATGTATTTTAGTGTAATACTACTATCTATATTTTTATTTTTTAAATCAATATCATCTCTTATTCTAAGAGTTATAGCATCTCATGTAGCAAAAATATTACTTTCAAAATATTGAACTAATCATGCATTAGCTCAGGTCTGAGAAATAGTAATAACAAGTCATTTTATGTTATAATAATCTACATATTCTGAAACAAATCAACCTCATACTTTCGGATTATTCCATCAATTAGTTTTTTTAAGCTTACTACTTCTTTCTAAAATATCTTCTAGTTTTACTAAATCAAAAATATAATTACTCTTATCAACATTTTCTATCTTAAATGGATATCATTTATCTTTTATTTTCTCTATTTCAATTTCTCTAACAATATCTAATTCTCAAATATCTTTTCATTCTTTTATTTGTTCCATTATCTTCCAAAAATCACTTTTAGTTGTAATATGTTCAAAATTAAATTTTCTCTTTTCTCAGTTTATTTCTAGTTCTTTTTCTCCTATTATTTCTCAAATCTGTCTTCTTTTTTTATCTAAACTATAACCATCATTTTCTATTTCAATATATTTAATAGTCTTAACTGCTTTTTCTGTATCTAAAGTTTTCTTAAACAAATAAATACTTGTTTTTACTCAAGTATAAGGCAAAAATGCACCAGATGGTAAAGAAAAAACAAAAAATTCACTGCTATGTTCACAAAGCCATTTTCTTGTATAAACATCAGCTTTTGAATTTCTAAAATTTACTCATTCTGGAACTATCACAAAAGCCCATCAATCATTTTCCAATGTAGCCCAAATAAGCTGTAAGAAAAGAAGTTCTGAGTTGTTAGTTTCTACATTTTTTAATACCTCCTTAAATTTATATAATATACCTATATCATTCAATAACTTTAAAAATTTATTCCATATATTTCAATTAAAATTTTTTACTTTATTAATGTTAAAATTAACATCTTTTATTTGTCTTTCTAAATTTTCTATTTCAGCCTCTATTTCATTAATTTTATCTTTCTTCTTTAGTTTAGACAACTTTTTACTTAACTTTTCTATATCTTTCTCTAAAGTTTCTTTATAAGAATTCAAAGCTAAAATAGCATTATCTTTAACAAAGTTTAATAAATTATTAGTTTTTCAAATTTCTTTATTACTTTCCAATAAATTTAAAATATAATTAGCAATAATATTTTGATTTTCTAACCCTCTTGCTCCATAAGGAGGATTTGCTATAATATAATTAAATGTGTTAAAAAAACCTATATAATGTGATTTTTCCAAACTATTAGTATTTTTTATATTAGCTTTACCATCTCAATGAACAAACATATTCATTAAAGCAAGAACATAACTTGTTGTATTATACTCCCATCAATATATGTTTTCATCTTTATTTTTATCTTTATAAATATCTCCAAAAAGTTTTACTAAAAATCAACCACTACCACAAGCAGGGTCACAAACTGTTTTATTATAGTCTAATAATAAACTTTCTAAAACAAAAGTCATAAATTCTACTATATGCCTTGGAGTATAAAATTCTCCTAAATTACCTGCATCTGCTATTGTAGATAAAAAATACTCATATACTTCTCAAAAAATATCCTTTCAAGATATACTAGTTTCATTATCTGAGTTATTTTCTAAACTTAATAAGTTTATTAATTCCCAAATATTTAATTCATCTTCTATACCTTTTAATTCATTCTTTTTAATTTTTATTTTTTTTAATTCATTTACTTCCTTAGGAAATTTATAATTTTTAATAATAGCATTAAAATTTAACTCAATTTTTTCTTTTTCATTTTCATTATTTTTGATAATTTTTTTACTTAGTTTTAGCTTCTTCCAAATTTCATTTATTTCTTTTACATATTTTTCTGCATTATTTTCCTTTATCTCATTCCAGATTTTCTTTTTCCAAAAAATACTATCAATAAATCCTTTACCTTCCATAAATTTCCAAAATATAAGATGATTTATTAGCTTTACTTTTTCCATTGATTCCAAACTTATTCATCTTAATTTCTCATCCAAACTTTTTGCAATCTGTTGTAAATT
Source organism: Candidatus Altimarinota bacterium (assembly GCA_027019405.1). Lineage (GTDB taxonomy): Bacteria > Patescibacteriota > Gracilibacteria > BD1-5 > UBA6164 > JALUWO01. The sequence goes on from JALUWO010000011.1 coordinate 3,120, forward strand.
AATATTATTTTCTTTTTTACTATTATTTTTTGCCATTTTTTGATATTTTAATATATAAACTTTAAAGATATATTTTATCCTAACCAATTAAAAAGTCCAAAATATTTACATTTTTTATCCCCTCATAAGTATTTCCAAAACTTTCATCCATACTTACTACTATTTTTTCATAATTATCTTTTATTTTCAGTAAATTTCCAAATTCTCTTTCTATCACTTTTTCACTTGATAGTAAATAACAAACTTGAATATACTTTTTTTCTCCATTTTTTTCTGCTACAAAATCTATTTCCTTTCCAGCTAATTCTCATATTTTTACATCATAACCATCTGAAACAAGTTTTATATAAACTAAATTTTCAAGTATTTTTCCTATATCCTTTGCAAAATTAAATCAAATAGTATTTCTTATACCTATATCCGAAAAATAATATTTTGCAGTATAGTCTAAAACTTTTTTTCATTTTATATCATATCTTGAAACTTCATTTACCAAATATGGAAAAGTAAGATAATCTAGATAGTTTGAAATTGTAGTAAACGAAACTTCTTTTTTCATAGCTTGTTTGATATAATTTGCAATGTTTGTAATAGAAATAATATTTCCAAGCTCTAATTGAAGATATTGAAACAACTTTTCCAAAAGTTTTGTATTTCTTATGGTAAATCTGCTAACTATATCTTTGAAAAATATACTATCCAAAGTATTTTTTATGTAATTTTGTTTTAATTCATCAGTTGGTAAAAGTAAAACTTCCGGCATTCAACCGAATTGAACATATTCTTTAAAACTTTCTAAATTTTTATCATAATTTTTAAATTCAATAAATTCTTGATAATCAAAAGGAAAAACTTCAATAGTTAAATATCTTCAAGTTAAAAGTGTAGATAATTCACCAGAAAGTAGTTTTGAGTTTGAACCTGTAATGATAATTTTGTATTTTTTCTCTGAAAATTTTGCTAAAATAAATTTTTCCCAATTTTCTATATTTTGTATTTCATCAATTATGATATATTTAATATCTTTTTCTTTTAAAACTTGGTTAAACAATCTGTTTAAGTTTTTTTGATTTTGTATTTCATCTTCTATATCAAATTCTTTGTTGATATAAAAAACCTTTTCTAAATCTATTTTAAAATATCGTAAAAATCCGAGTAGAGAATAACTTTTTCCAACTCTTCTTTGTCAAGTAATAACAACAATATTTCAAGTATCTGAAAAAGCTTTTATTTTGCTTACATACTTTTTTCTTATGAAAATATCTTTTTTGTTCTGTAAGTATTCTATACTTTTTGAATAAATGTTATTTTGCATTGTAAAATATTTATACTAAACTAATATTTTACATTATAAAGTAAAATTTATTATTTTCAAGTTTTGTTTTTATTTAAAACATCAGTAGCCATAGATTTATTTTTTAAAAACCTATCATAAACTAATACTTTCACAAAATTATCTTTACCAAAATCTTTTCTTAATTTGGGATTAAATAGTTGTTCTCAAACACCAGTTCCTACAAAAACAGAAGTTATTTCTTTTCATTTTTTTATAAAAATGTCGCCTTCATTAGATGATTTTCAAAGTCACAAAACAAAC
>JALUWO010000012.1 GCA_027019405.1 Candidatus Altimarinota bacterium
GCCTTGTTTTAAAAAAGTTTCTTGATATTTGATATATTATTTTATCTAAAAAATGCTTGAAACCCCTTTATATTAGGGGATTATGGAGAGTTTTTCTGTTGTGTTACTGCGCAGTGGTCTCATAAACCTCATATTTATTTGGTATAAATTCCAATTTCTCAAATTCACTATACTTTATTATTTTTCTAATACAGCTATTTTCACATCTTTTATCTTTTGATAATTCTAGCAAAAATATTTCATAACTTTCTTTCTCTTCATCTGCTAATTTCTTTTCATCTTTCGTTATATAAAACATATTATTTGAAAAGATTTTAACTTCTACATAAATCCATTTATTACTCTTATTTTTATATCTTATATCATAATGCTTATTATCACTTTCTTTTGAAATCCATTTAACATTATTTTCCCCATATTCTTCTACAAGCTTATTAAATACACACTGTTCAGCTTTATTTCCTTTTTCTTTTTGTTGTTTGTCTTTTTTTGGATTGTGGGCTGAACCATAACCATTGTGTTTATTCTTTTCAGAGGGTAGAATAGACTCAATGGCACAATCATTATCTTGTTTTGGAATAGTATTATCCTTAACCTGATGTCGTTGTTCTTTGTCTCGTTTTTCCCTCCCCTGAAGTATCGTGTTTAATTTTTGAAAACCATCTTCAAAATATAATAAACTTTTTTCAGAATTGGTCAGTTCTTCTACTTCAAAGTTTAATAGATTCTCATCATATATTTTATTAAAATCAATAGTAGCTTGTTTATCTTCTAAAGAAAAATTAAAATTATCTCGTACAAATTCTTCTACTACATTTTGATAATCTATAGAAAGTATATTATTAGCTTTCTTATCTGCGTTTTCATACTTTCCTTTTAAATCAATAAACTCACTTTCTGTATTGTTGTCTAAAGACCATTGATAAAGTACTTTTTCAAAAATAGGATTATTATCATAAAAACAATCCTCTAAATTTTTTTGATGAAATTTTGTAGAATCTATTTTCATATACAACATTTCTTCATTAAAATTTTCAATACTTATATTAATTTCTTCAAATAATTTTTGTAATATTTTGTAATTGTCTATACTATTTATATTTTTATAGTCAAGCGTATTAATATTTGTATTTATGTTAAATTCTTGTTTAATATCGTTGATGTTTTTAACTTTATATTTATCATTAAAAGTTTTACTTTGCAGTTTATATATAGTTCTCCAAAATGTAAAAAACTCATCTGCTATGTTTAAGTATTCTCTTGCTTCTTGTAAAGCCTCATATCCATGTTCTCTTTTTATTATCTCCTCACTTTCTATAACTTCATCACTGATTAATCTATCATAACCTTTAATATTCGCAATGTTAAAGATTGAACCTATAATATCAGCAAAAGTTTCTCTAAAATCTAAAGTTCTTCGTATATCATCAAAAGGTTCATTGTTTATTTTTATAAAATACTCTCCGTTTTTTGATTTAATATAATCGTTATTCTCTAAAGTATATTCCATTTCATTAGTACTGTATTTGACTTTATCACATAAGAAAATTTTACTTTTCTTCAATTTACTAAGTTCAGTTTCTCTAGTTTGGATATCTTTTAATCTCTCAAATCTATACAGTAAAATAAAAGGTCTTATCTGCATAAAAAAATCATTAAATTGCTTAGTAAGATTTTTGTTTTCTTGATATTGCATTATTTTAATTTCAATATCTTTTACATCCTTTATTCCAAAAAACTCTACAACCTTACCCAATCTAGGAGGAATGTTTATTATAGGGATATTATTTAAAATTCTTTTAGGTAGCTTGCTTGTATTTACATAATACACTTTATCCTGTTCATAGTAATTAAGTTTTCCATCTTTCTTTGCACATAATTTAATAGATATGTCATTTAAGGATTGTTTATGATTTCTTACTGCTTTATATATAGTTTGAGTTTGCTTTCCATCTGGACTTTTTGCTTCAAGTTCCTTTAGAATTTGCCTAATTCTTTCAATAGTCATCTCTTCAAATTTTTCAACGGCTCCAAGTTTTAAAATCAAACTTTGAGTATCTGCTCTTTTAATGTTGTATTTTTTAAACTCTTCATTTTCAAAATCAATATTAAAATCATCCACCAAGTTACTTAATTTTTCATTTGTTATTAAATAGTCTTTAAAAATATTGATTTGATAAAGTTGATACAATATATATGATGGAGCATTGCTTGTTAAATAGTGTTCAATATAACCTCCACTTTTTATATATTTTATTTGGTAATTTTTGGATAATTCTGCTTGTATATTATTGTCTTTTAAAATCCAAATTATAAATTTTTCAATCTCTATATTTTTAATTTGTTCTAAATAAGCTATTTTTTGCATTTCAAAACTGAGCTTTGAATAGCTATCAGGCTTTTGCATTATTTTATATAAAAATTTATCATAATTATCATTCCAGCTATATGATACTTTTTCAAATTTGGTATATTTATTTACTCCAAGCCATTCAACAAAAAACCTCTCTACTTCTTCTAATTCACTATCTTGAAAATTAAAAAAACTATTATCAATTAAAAATTGATTGTTATCATAAGTATCACTAAATAAAAATTCTGTTAATTTGCCCGATGGATAACTTTTTGATAGAAATAGGTCTTTAGCATTTTTAATTTCTTTGATTTTTGTTATACAAGGTATTTGTTGAGTTTCTATCTGAATTTCTTTAATTTTAAAATTTTTGTATAAAACTTCAATCATCTCCTTGATAGCTTCCAATGTATTTATTTTTTTTGCTTCAGCTATGATTCTTTCTAAAACAGTAGCCGTTTCATACTCTTTTACATTTACAATATCTGATAATTTATTTGCAAGTTCTCTATAAGATTTTTTATCTTTAATTTTGAATTTTTCTAATAGTTTTTGACCAAAATTTCTATTTAAAAATTTTATTTGACCTTCTAAAAAACTCGGTAAGATTAAATTACCCATATTCTCAAATTTTGGTGTATATATCTCTTCTGTTTTTAAAATAACCTCTTCATTTTCATCAATTAATATTTCAAAACTATAGTCCTTATTGCTAAAAAATACATCTATTAAATATACAAACTCAACTCTTACATCTATGTTGTCTATTTTTCTACTAACTTTATCAATTAGAGATAAATCTATTTCATCAGATATATAATAATTATCTAAATCAATAAAAGAGTTTTTTGAACTTATAAGCATATTTGGAAAAAGATATTGAAAATTATTTTTTGCTATAAATTCTGAAAAGTCATTACTTATGAAAACTACTTTATCTTTTGCTTTATATGTATTGTCAAGACAAGGGAAAATCGCTAACTTTTCAATTTTCTCATCTATCTGGTCATAAAAGTCTAAATTTTTCAATCTTTGATTTGAACTATCATGAGTTAAAAATTCTAATGCTTGATAGTTTATATGGTTTTGTGCAAGTTTCTTTGCGGTTTCAACTATAAAATTAACTAATTTTTCTAAAATATATTTATTTTTATTACTAATTGTAATGTTATTTCTTGAACCTTCAAGTTCAAAAGTTCCGTGTATCACAAAAGGGAAGTCTATATTTATCTCTGTTGGGAAAAATGAATATAGCAGATATTTTTCGTCTGCATTAAACTCATCTTTTACTGCTATTTTTAAGTCAAAATGTTCTATCTCTTCATTTTCATCTTCTTTGGGCAGTAAAGTATCCCCTGTATATTCAAATATAGTCCATATAGTATTATTAAGATAAATTTGATTATTTTCTTTAATTCGTTCGATGGTTTTTTTATTATTATCAATTTCAATTGTTAATTTTTCAAGATGGTTAACAAAGAGCAGGACTTCATCTTTTATATCATCTAATTGTTTTCGTATATCATTTAGAAATTTATCTTTGTACTTTATGATAATATTTGTAGTCCAATTATTTGATTGCTTGTTTTCAATTTTTGGTAAAGATAAAAAAGCAATTTTAGAAACATCATTGTTTATATATTTTTTGTAAACTTTTTTAGCAATTTGATAAGAAAAATCAATTTGTATATTATTTGATAGTATTGTTATTTGTTTACTCCAATTTACAATAGATCGAAACCCTAGTCCCTTATTTCCAATATAAGTTTTTCTATTCATATCTTTTTTTTTGGGACTATCATTTGAAACCATCAAAGAATAAATACCACCAATAGAAAATGCCTTGCAATGTTGACCTTTATTTGAAATTTCTAAAATTTGTTTTTGTGTATCAAGCTTTATAAAAACTTCACTAGATTTTTCATCATCAGCATTTTGTAAAAGTTCTAAAACTTGTCGTCCGTTATATTCTTTAAAGGTTTCTTGTTCTTTTTCATAATCAGAGCTTATACGACTTTCATCTTCTCTATAAACATTTATTTGTTTTTGAATTTTTTCTTCAATTAATTGATACATTAATCACTTACCTTCTTAAACACAAAAATATACTCATGCTTAAAAATATAATAATCACTATTCAAAGCCCTATATCTCCAAATACCGCCAACACCAAGTTTTCCACGATTTCCCTCAATATTTTTAATTATTGTTCCCCAAATAATTCCATACCAAATTAGACAACAAGCTTAATTGCTCTATAATTAGGTACTTACAAACGAAAAAGTCGCACTCAAAATTTTCACCTAACGGGTGCGACTTTTTCAATTATGACAGGTGA
>JALUWO010000013.1 GCA_027019405.1 Candidatus Altimarinota bacterium
ATCAAGTGATGATGAGAACGATATCTTAGATACCGTAATACTAATGCCCCTATCAACTGATTTAGTTGAAGATATGGAGCCATATCGTATGAGACTACTCAAGCGTGATAATCTCAAACAGGACTCTGATATTATAATAAACCAAATACGAGCACTCTCTAAACAGAGAATTGGTGAAAAGATAGCAGAACTTACAAATGATGAGTATACTTTAGTGATTGCATCACTTTGTAAAAACTTCGTGTAGGGCAATGAAATGTTAATAGGTTATGCGCGAGTATCCACATCTGATCAAAACCTCTCTTTGCAAAAAGAGGCACTTGAAAAAAGTGGATGTGAAAAAATATATGAAGATGCAATCAGTGGTACTAGATCAAATTTGTAAAATTCATAAGAAACTTAACAATTTTTACATCATTAAGTTTCTTATACTCCTCAAGCTTTGGTGTGATTTGCTTTAATCATACCAGAGATAAGATTTTCTCTTAAAGTAGCTATTGTTTCATCAAACTCATACAAACCAGTATCTTTAAGCTCTTGGATGTCGTATTCAAGAGCTTCCATATCTAAAAGAATCTCGTTGTCATCTTCAAATTGAGTATCTTCATCTATATTTGCTTTCTTTGAGAGCTCTTTAAGTTTCTTATTGAGAACTGCCAATTCTTGCTTTTTTTTATCTTGTGCTATTTTGATTCGGTTAAATGCTTGACTAAATTTACTAATTTTTTGAGAATTTTTAGAGTAGTTAAGATTGCTTTGAAGCACTTCTTCTATAAGCAACTGCCTATTTTTTGTTATAGGAAATTTTAACAATAAACTAAAAAATGTATCTACCACCTCACTATAAATAAATCTTTGATATTTCATAAAATAATCATTGACAATATCATAAATAAATTTTGTCCTAGTACCCTCTTTGACTACTTTTATTGAATCCTCTTTCGGGTACATTAAAACATCATCACAAAATGTTAGCCATTCATTTATCATCCGTTTAAATATAGAACTTTTAATATTTGAAAAATTTATCTTCTCAATACTAAGTAGATGTAAAAAATTTAACTCATATTTGAGCGTATCATACACCAAAGTATGTGCTATTATCTCCATCACCTCTGCTCTGTCAGTATTGGAAGATACTTGCAAAACATCCCACTCAAACAAAGAGACATCAGAAAATAATTTTTCTATATATATCTCTTTTTCTTCCTGAGTATCATACATATGCTCTACTTTAACCGAGCAACTGTTTGAGAAAATTTAACATCATCGCCCATTCTCGATTTGATATCTAGCATATCTTTTTCACATAACATGATGATAGTTGAACCCATCTCAAAACAACCAAAGTCCTCACCTTTTTTAAGATGCAAGTTTTCATACTCGTATACACTTGAGTGAAGTGCATCAGCATTTGTTTTTATGCGACTCTCAAAACTGACTTGCATCACACCAACATTAAGAGCACTCACTAAAACCATGTAAAATATTTTACCAGTTTGAGTTTGACACTGCAAAACCACTCTTTCGTTTTCAACAAATAAATTAATTCTTTTTTTCAATGAGGGTAGATTCACTGGATAAAATTTACCAGGGATATGAACTACTTTTAAGATTTTCATATCTAAAGGGATGTGATAACGGTGATAATCTTTTGGTGAAAGATAAAAGTTGATAAATTTACCATCGTAGATATGACTTTTTTCTTCTTGAGAAAATTCCTCGCCAAGAAAATCATCACTTTTGTATTCCATCCCTTTTATCTGCAAGGCATATTCTTTTTCTAAATTCCCACACTCAGATATCCATGCATCACATGGAGAGATAAAATCTTTTTCATCAAGTGAAAAAGCTCTTGGCTTATTGAGTTTTCGTGTAAAAAGTGCGTTTAGCGAGTCATAAGAAGATGCCTCTTGAAATTCGCTCATATCTAGTTTCATCAAATTGATATATGTCTTATTTATCAATGTTTGGAAACCTTTAGAAAATCTCTTATTTGCGAACTTTCCAAATGTTTGTGATATCGCTGATGTTATATGTCTCTTCATTCTTTTTCATTTTCCTTAATTGATCTTCTTTTTTGCAATCTCTTCTAAAAGAACTGTTGCGTACGAGCCTTTTGGCAAAGTAAAATTAAATTCGTATTGTGCCTCAATAGGATTAAACCTACCCTCTACATCAGTTGGATAAACCCAAGCATACCTTCTAGTGCCATCAGCATTAATCTCATCATCAAAATCTTTTTCAATTTGACGAGCCAAATCAGAAGATAACCTTGCCTTTTTTCCACATAAAAGACCAGTTACAGAGATATCTCTTTCGTTAAACCTAGTCAAATCCTGTTCGCTTCCATCAAAATCAAAAAGCCTTCCATGGGGATAATGCTCCATAATATCACCACTAAGAAGTTTACATGGATGTTTTTGCTCTTTGAGTTTATCTAATTCTATCTTAGGCATATTTAAAACTTCTACTAATTCTTCACTTTTAAAGTTATTTATCAAAGTATTTATCTCCAATCTTCTGCTTAACCATAAGTTAAATAGATGACTTTGATAAGCACTGATAAGTAATTTTTTTATTTTAGGATTTCGTTCTTTTTTCTTACCCTTGGCAATTTTTTCACCATCTATATGATTGTCACCATCACGACCAAATCTTTGATAACCAAAAAAGTTTGGCATTCCATCCTTAGAGATATTTTTCAAAGCCTCATCTATCTTTGCTGCAGAAGTGGGGTTTACTTTTTTTACCTTTATGTAAAATCGATTTGACTTTAGATGCCCTATACGGATTTTATTGTTATGATAAGTTTTTGAGAGTATTTTTATGTTTTCATGGTTAAAATTTTCCAAAGACTCTTCATGTTTTTTATGTAGAGAGATATATTGTTTTGTCATCGCATGTTTATCTTTGAGTCCTGCGTAACCTATCTCTTTATTTTTAATACCTAGGTATTTTGCAATAGCACTCACGAGTTCAAGAGTTGAAAGATTCTTTTTTCTTACAAAAAGAATAAGGTGCTCCCCTTCCCCACTAAACTCATATAGAGGGTTTTCCTCAACTACAAAGTCTCTAGCACTTTGCTTAAAATGAAAGTCAATACTTGAGTGACTGAGTGAATAAAATCTATCCATAATTATTTTCCTAAAAGTGATGTGATTTACATCTATTTGTGTATTTTTTTCGTTGTGCCTTAGCCACTATAGTTAACTTTGTTCTTGCTAACGAGGCAAATCTCAACATGCTCTTTCTTTTTCGTCTATCAAAGCTTACTAACATCTCATATTCTTCACCGCTACAGGCTATCTGCTTTTGTATCCGCTGATAAAAAAAGAAGCCAATACCCCTGTTTGCACTTGAGAGTTTTTCTAAGTCACTAAAGAGTCCATCTGAGATATCCATACCAGCATGAATATACCTACTAACTCTTTGAATAAACTTATCTCTAAGATTTATATTAACAAATTTTGACTTATGATGAAGTTTTTGACCTCTCAACAAATATCTTAAATCTTTTGCACTTTTACCTAACTCTCCAGTATATGCAATAAGATCATTTTGTCTCATAGCCGACCGCAATAACGGTTTGTTAGTTTTAGATATAATTGTTATTGTTATATCTAACTTTATATTTGAGAGTGTATCCCCACCAATAATCTCTACATTATATTTATGAGCGACATCTTCAAACCCACGCACTAACTCTTTCATCTCTTTTTTTGTTATAGAACTTGGCATTGCAACACTTAGAAGTGCATAAAGAGGTGTTGCATTCATCGCAAGAGCATCAGAGATATTTATGAGCATCGCTTTTGTAGCTATCTGATAATGACTCATCCAACTTTTTTTAAAATGTACATTCTCAAAAAAAGCATCTTTTGAATAAACAAAATTACCCACAACAGCACCATCATCGCCTATTTTAGAGCTTTTAAACTGGGATATAAAATAATTTTCTGCATTCAAATTCAATTCTTTTCAATAAAAATTCATTATAGTCGATAATTTCATGATATAATCACACGATTATAACATTAATTAGGGAAAACAGATGAAATCATCCATAAAAGGTATATTTAACAACATAATATTTTTTTTATCTTTACTGACGATTGTTTCAGTGATAGCTGTACTCTTTACTATCGATCAAAATAATTCATTTAAAAAAGTTGATATACTCAATGAGGAAAAAAATCTCATTAAAGAACTTCACCAAATTGACAAAGAAGATATTGAGATAGCACTTATCCAATACAATGGTAAAAGTACCGAATTGAACTACCAAATTCAAAAACTTCATCAACTCTATGAATATGACCTATTAGGACAATATATTCTTCATACTTCAAAAGAGTATTTATCACAACTCGATCAACTAACACAACTTATAAACGCTTACAACGCAGAAGCGTTAAAATACTTCAAGGCAAACGAGAAAGATGAAAAAAATCTATACAAGGAACTTCAAAACTCTTTTGTTACTATTAATAATCATATTTCAAATATTATTTTTCAGAATATTAATTACAACAAGGCAAAACAGGATTTTATGTATCAATTAGCCTTAGCTATCTTCGTTTTTATATTTATCACAAGTATAGTTTTTTATAAGAAACTATCAAATATTTATAAAGACATAGAGTTCCTTCAACTTCCAAACGCCGACACCAAAAACCACCAACTCTA
>JALUWO010000014.1 GCA_027019405.1 Candidatus Altimarinota bacterium
GGCGCGGGTTGAACACCCGCTAGTCATCTGTCACGTAGCGCCAGATAACAAGCGGGAGGAGCAGACAATTTCATCAGAAAATTAAAATTTTCAGTTGAAATCACTACTCACCCGCGCCCCCGTTATATCTAAGCTACCTTACAAAAAAAGTAATTTAGATATGCCTGTTTAAAATGGGTAAATTTATTTTCGGAGATTTATTAATGAAGAAATTGTATTTCAGCATATTTGTTTTAATCGTATTGTTATCAGGATGTAGCACATTGGGACCAATGCAAACGCAACAAGGTTTACTAAGCACAAAGCAATTTCAACCAATTTTTATTAATACTGTAAAAGATGGTTCATCTAAAATATTATTTAAAGAGTTTACAACAATGTATCAAAATAATGATTTAGAAGCATGGGGTGTCTTCACAATAACTGACCAAGGAGTTTATTTTGCTACTTGGGATGTTAGAGGATATGAATATCATGTACTGTTTCAATTATCTAAAAGTGCAATTTCAAAAATAGGAGAAAGAACTGTCAAAAGAGATTTATGGGTTGATTCTAAATTACTAACTATTTCTGATAAAAATGGTATAGAAACTGGATTTGCACTAAATGGTAATAGAGCAGCACTTTCTATTTTAAATAAACTTATAAGCAAGTGAAAGATATAACAAATTATAGGAAAAATAAGTACTAATAGAAAAAAGTAAAGTTTCACTAGCAAGTGCTAGTGAAACTTTACTTTGAACTTTTAGATGGTTTCAAGCTTGGTGTATTACCTGGTGTGCTTTTATTGTCTCTACGTCTTTGATCTTTTTTACCTGTTGATTTTGCCGTAGGTTTTGGTCCTGGTTTTAAAGCCATTTTATTTTTCCTCCTTATTATTTATTCTATATAATTATTATATAGTGTTCATATGATACATTATTAAAGTAAAAAAACTGATTGTATTTACATAAAAACTTTAAATAACGATGCAACTCTGTTGCATAACAAAACGTAGCAACAAAAATATGTTACCCAAGCCGATTTAGAGCTTCTTTTATCAAAGAGATTTAGATACCATTGTAGAACTTAAACAAGTTCAATAACGGGTAACATATTTTTGTACTCAACCGTTATATAGCAAATTCAAAGGATATTCATAAATGGTTTATTTTAATGATGATGGTACTCAAAAAATATCCACTCCAGATGTTTGGTTAACAAATCGTATAAGTTTATATAATCATGAAAAAAGAATAATAGAGAGGAAAATAAAAAGAATAAATCTTATTGTTGATTCTTTTGTAGAAAATCCTAATGCTGATAATAGATTCTACTATTTTAAATTTATTTTTAAAAATAGAACATATTATAAGCTAGGCATAACATCTCAAACGATAAAAGAGCGATATGGTAGTGATTATTATAAAATAGACAAAATGCTATACGATAAAAAAATTGACGGTGCAATCAAGATTGAACAAGAATTAAAAGATAAATTTAAAGAACATAATTTTCCTTTAAGATTTTTTAATGATGCTGGACATACTGAAATATATGATAAAGATATTTTAGAATTAGATACTTAATTGAGGGTATAAATTATGAATAATGATATTAAAATAGGTGATTGGATAAAAATTAAAACAGAAAAAAATAGCATAGGCATAGATGGATATGTATTTTATATACATGATAATAATATTCTTTCTATTGGATATTATCAAAATAATAGTATTGCTATCAAAGAAGATGTGATTTGGGATTTAGAAGGTTTTTGGAAATTTAAACATAAAGGTCCAAATGGCTTATATTTAAAAGGTAAAGAGAAAAAAATTGTAGAAAGAGGACCATATGTTTAGTATAAAAGTAAAAACTATATAACAAAACGTAGTAGAGAAATAAATGCCCTCGGGGTTTTTAGAACTATTCAGATAGAATATCAGTAAGAAGTTTAAAGAGTGGAAAAACTGCTAAAGGCATTTATTTCTATACTCAACCGTTATCCGCTCGCTACGCGACCGGATAACGGGGGCGCGGGTTGAACACCCGCTAGTCATCTGTCACGTAGCGCCAGATAACAAGCGGGAGGAGCAGACAATTTCATCAGAAAATTAAAATTTTCAGTTGAAATCACTACTCACCCGCGCCCCCGTTATGTCACAATAGTATTTACTTAATTAAAGTTTTTATATAAGGATTGATTTATGGGATTATTTGATTTTTGGAAAAAAAAGAAAAAAACTTTAATTCCAAATAAAAGCACTAACCTTGCAGTTAAAGGTTTGAGCATTCATGAAGATTTAAAGGAACTAGTTTGGATTAAAGATGGAAAATATAAAAATTATGAGCAATCAAAAGGCGATGAAAATTCATTTGAGGTTGATGGTTTTCGAATAACAATTTCTTTTCAAAATCAGGAAGAACCAAGCCTAATATATACAAAGCAAAAAATAAGCAAAGTAAAAGATTTAACTTCTATTGAAAGACCATCATATTGGCCAACTTATTCAGAATTAACACCTGAACAAAAATGGGTGTATCTTACACTACTCTCAAACCCTTACAACAGTACAATAGACATTGGCTTTGTTTTTATCTTATATTATGGATTAGAAAGACACTTACTTTGTGGAAATTTTGAAGAAGCCATTTCTGTTATTTTAAAATTAAGAGACGTCCATACAAACAAATCATTTCAATCTTATTCTGCTAATGCGATAGTCCTATCATGTATGCTACATAAAAGGGGCGACCTTGTTTTAGATTTTATAAATTCACTAGATAAAGAACATGAATTATCATTTTCTGATAATTTATTTTTAATCTGTTATTATAGTTTTGATATTCATTTACTTCCAAAAGATGTAATGAGGATGGCCTCTACTTTTGAATTTAACAAAAAAAACTATATAAAGAAACACCCAGAGTTATTTTTAAAAAGTCTTACTGAAGCAATAAAGTCAAAATTAGAAATAGATACGATTGATTTGAAAAAATATTTAACAGCTAGTGAAATAAAAAAAGTTAAACAACAAGAAGTTGGTATATTTGCAAATATGTCAATTATAGATAAATCAATTGCTATTCCTCTTCTATCTGATAATTTTAAATTAAAAAGAGGAATGTATAATTTCTTAGAAATCGCTCACGAGGACGTAAAGAAAAAACTTGCTGAAATGAGAAAAGCAAAAAAGTCCCATGACTCAAAGAAAGAACTTAACTAAAGACATAACAAAATGCAGGAGCCAATATTTGACCCAAGGGCGGGTAAAATATTGCTCTCCTCAACCGTTGTACACCAAATGAACTGCTATAAAAAACAAACATCAAAAGGTTAAAAATTAAACAATGCCAGGCAAAACAAAAAGAAAATATGTAGGAGAACAAATGAGATTTAATAAATCACTCAAAGTTCCTCTATCTACTATTCAATCTATTTTGCCTAAAAATTATAATAAGAATGACATAATAAATTTATTTAAAGAGTTATATCCTTATGAGTGGAATATATTAGAGGAAAGATACAACTTATATAAGAGAAAAGATGACTTTTTAAAAAAAGTTGGTAAAAAAGTTAGATATAACCCAACTGAGCCTAAATACTATTTATTTCAACTTCCCAAAATAAAGCATATTTTGTCTCAAGATCAGAGAGATTCTCATAAAAGTAATTTTAATGAAGAAAGTCGCTCAAAAAGGCTTAAAAGTCTTAGAGAAAAAGTTAAATTACGATGTTCAAAGATAAATAAAAAAGTTGATTTAGCTAAAGAAAACATTCAAGAAGTTGAGCCATCATATATAGATATTTTTATTCAAGCTTACCATAAAAGGGGAATAACAATTGAAGATAAAATGGAAATTGTTAAAGAACTCCAAAAATATGATTGTGAAAAATCTTTAATTTTCTTTCAAAAATTAAATGATAATGAAAGAAACAGTCAAATTAGAATTCTTGCTTTTAATCATTTACAAAAAATTGGCAAGTATGTAAAATTGAGAAAAGGATTTAAAGGTAAAAAAAAGACATACATGTCTGAAAAAACAAACTTTAACATGAAGCCTTTAGATTTATTTCAAAAAATAGAAAACGATTCAATTCAAAATAATAAATTTTACGATTTATTTATTTCGCATAGTTTTCAAGATAACAAATTAGTAAATAAAATAAAAATACACCTTAATAAAATGAACTTGAATGTGTACTGTGATTGGCTCAGCGATAACGACTTCTTAAAAAGAAAAGATGCAGGTGAATATACAAAAGCTATTTTAAAAAAAAGAATAGAACAATCAATAAAAGTGCTATTTATCAAAACAAACCATACTAATAATCAGTTAAATAATTTTTATTCAGAATGGGTTGAAATGGAAATTTCATATGCGAAATCTATAAAAAAACCTATAGAATGCATTGATTTTTCAGATAGTAATCAAGGAGAATTTGCATTGTATAAATATAACAAAGAAATGAAGGAATTAGTTAATGACAATAGATAAAGAAAAAATCTTAATTGAAGAGGTTAAAGTATCTCAAGACATTATTAAAAGAATGTCAAGTAATTCTTTTAGCCCAAATAATTCCATACCAAATTAGACAACAAGCTTGATTGCTCTATAATTAGGTACTTACAAACGAAAAAGTCGCACTCAAAATTTTCACCTAACGGGTGCGACTTTTTCAATTATGACAGGTGA
>JALUWO010000015.1 GCA_027019405.1 Candidatus Altimarinota bacterium
AACGGGCAAAAATGATAGAGAACTCTTTGGCAAAACATAAAATCATCGATGCAAAACTCTACATCGGTGAAGCGAGTGAAGATTATAAAAAAGAGCCAAGCACTCCGCAGAGAATTTTTGTTGGAGGGGGAGGAGATAAGGTAATAAGCGAGCTTGATTACCTTTATGAGCGATTAGCCGATGGCGGCATAATGGTGGCAAACTTTGTCACACTTCAACATCTCACAACTGCCATCAACACACTCAAAAAAGCAGGCATTGCGTTTGATATTAAGAGCATCAGTCTCACAAGTTATAAAATGAGTCTGCTTATGCCGGAACCTGAGAGGGTTATGCATCAGGTGATAGTGAAAAAGAATGGTTCATTTAGAACTCAATAGAAGTAAATACTATTTTAGATAAAATATTTTATTGAGTAAATAAAATATAGTGGATAGTAATTGCATGACAAAAGATTTAACTACATCAAGTATCAGTAGGCAAAATATTTTAAATAATCATTATGCTTTAGAAAAAGTGGAATTATATCTTGCTCTTGGTGGCATAACATGGAGAGATGAAAGAGTATTTACAAAAGCTAAGGTTGCACAACTCCTACAAGTTGATATAAGAACTATAGAGAGATATTTAGAGCAAAATAGAGAAGAGTTGATTAAAAATGGATATAGGATTTTAAAAGGTTTAGAGTTTAAAGAATTTAAAGAGTATGTCTCCGACATTTATGTCGGTGACATGCTCAAAATTCCATCATTAGGAGTTTTTTCATTTAGAGCAGTTTTAAACTTGGCTATGCTTATGACAGAAAGTCAAAGAGCTAAAAGCATAAGAAGCAAAATTCTAGATATAGTTTTGGATGTCATGGCAGAAAAAACGGGTGGACATACAAAGTACATAAATCAAAGAGAAGAGGAATATCTACCTGCTTCGTATAAAGAGTATAGTTATAGACAAGAATTTACAAATGCTTTAGATTTCTACTTAGAGATGGGAAAATACAAATACGCAAAATATACTGATAAAATTTACAAGATAGTATTTTTAGAAAATGCAAAAGAGTATAAACATATACTTGATTTAAAAAAGAAAGATAGTTTGAGAGATACGCTCTATTCTGAAGTACTAAACATTATTGCAAGTATTGAAAATGGTATAGCTCAAGATATGAAAAAAGAGTTTGAAAAACTAGGTAGAAAATTAACACCTAAAGAGTTAGATGAGCTATTTGAAAGAACTGAAAACAATCCCTATTTAAAACCTATTATTGAGGATGCAAGAGTAAAAATGGCAAGTAGGGATATGTGTTTTAGGGATGCTTTACATGAAAAATTAGAAAATTATATTCAATCTGTTCCAAAAAGCGATTTTGATAAGTTTTTAGGGGAAACTAGTAAATCTCTTGAGGAGCGATTGTCAAATCCTGAAACATTGGCTGTTCTTAAAAGATTAAAAGACAGATAATGAATAATCTGTTTTTCTATTTTGACATACAACATGCAATAGAGATTCATGATTGGATTATTCAAAAAAGTGGTGGATTACAAGGAAGCAGAGAAATAAATTTGTTAGATAGTGCGTTAACACATATACAAAACGATTTATACTATCCAAGTTTTGAAGAGAAACTTAAACATTTAGTTATAGCAGTTAATAAATTTCATCCTTTTAATGATGGCAATAAAAGGTCAAGTTTAGTACTTGGAGCTTATTTTTTAGAGATTAACGGCTATGATTTTTGTGTAGAAAAGTTTGTTGTTGAAATGGAAAATATTGTTGTTTGGTTGGCTGAAGGAAAGATTGAAGATGCTTTACTTTTGGATATTATCATATCAATTATTCATGAAGATAATTTTAGTGAATCAATTAAATTAAGATTATTTGAAGCTATTAGTTAAGGATGACTCAATGGAACTTATTTACTTATGGGTGCAAGATTATAAAAATATACAAAAGCAAGGTTTTAACTTTTCTCCTAGATTTATATGTAAGTATGATGAAAAGTGTAATGAACTTACCATAGATGAAAATAAAGAATATATAAGTATTTTTCCTGAAAATATAAATGTTACTGCTATTGTTGGGGAAAATGGGAGTGGGAAGAGTGCAATATTCGAGGTTCTTAGCGCGATTTTTGAAAATAGGTATTCTGGGACAAATTTTATTGTAATTCTTACAATTAACAAAAAATTGAAATTAAAAACTAATATGAGCATAAATTCTCAGGTAGATAATTATCAAGATTATGCTATTGCTCATTATCTTTATTTATCTAGTGAGCAAATACTGGAAAATTCTTTTTTAAAAGAAAATTGGGATAATTTCAATCACAGACTTTTGTTAAATGATTTTTTTATTGCTGATATGATTTCTCATTCATTAATTTCTTCAAGCTCCTTTAGATTAACTACTTTTATGTATGTTCCACAATATATTGATATTAAATGTAATTTTGAACAGAAAATTCAGGATATAATAAATTCTGAGCTTATGATATACCCTAGAAATGTAAATTATAATGATAATTTAACTGCTAAGGAAGAAGAAAAATATGACAAAGAAATAAGAAATCATAGATATGCAAAAGAGGATAATTTAAATAATCTTTTCTATCATAATAATTTTGAAAAATATCATCAATTCTTGATTATATGGTATATCAATGAAGTGGGATATGAAGATAATGAATATCTATTGGAAGATAAAGATTTTTTAGTAAAAGAATTTAAAAATAGTAGTTTGTATTTAGATGAACATTTATTTAGTAAAATATTTAATGATAAAACAATTAAAACAAATGAAATATCAACTAAAGAGAAAGAGATTTACTTTAAAAATTTTAAATCTTTTTTTGAATTTGATTTCATTGATTCTTTACAACGAAAATATTCAGATCTTAGTCATGGTGAGAAAACAATGTTTGGAGAACTGTTGAATTTGTATTATCAAATACAAATGAATAAGAAGCCTATTCTTTTTTTATTAGATGAACCAGAATTATCTTTACATCCAAGTTGGCAACAAAAGTATTTTAATGAATTAAAAAATAGTTTGCAGCAAAGTAGATATGCACTTAGTATAGTTGTCACCTCCCACTCCCCATTCATCCTCTCTGACCTTCCAAAAGAAAATGTAATTTTTTTAGACAAAGGCAAACAAGTGGATGTAAATATTGAAACATTTGGAGCAAATATTCATACACTTTTATCTCACGGTTTTTTTATGAAAGATGGACTTATGGGGGAGTTTGCAAAAGGAAAAATAAATGAGACTATAAAGTTTCTAAATAAAGAACAATCAGAAATTAAAAATGAAAAAGAGGCGAAAAATATTATAGATAAAATAGGAGAGCCTTTTTTGCAAGAGAAACTTTTAGAACTTTATGAAATGAGTTATCCTCCATCAAATGAAGAGAAGATACAGAGCTTAAAAGAACAGATAAAAGAGCTTGAAAATGCTAACGCTTGATACAAAAAAGTACAGAAAGAGAGCTCTTGATTTTAACAAAAAATATAGACAAAATTTACTCAATGCAATAGCTACTAAAAAAGCTGAATTAGGTAAAATATATCCATTACTAGATGATAGTTTTGTAGACAAAATGATGTTATATACTCCAAAAGAACAGTATAAACTTATAACTATAGCATTGAAAAGATTTAGTCACTTACGAGATAAAACTGCAACAGAATCAATAGCTTTAAAATACATTTTTATAGAGAATGGATACGACAAAATAAACAAAATGGAATTTTATGAGAATTTTGATATAAACAGTTGTGTTTACTGTAATAGAAATTATATTTTTAATCTTTATGCAAATGGACATGTAAAAGGGCAAATTGACCATTTTTACGATAAAGCACGCTACCCATTCTTAGCAATGAGTTTTTATAATCTGATTCCATCCTGTGAGGGATGCAATAGAATTAAAGGAACATATGATACATTTAGATACAATAGTTTAAGCCCTTATGTTCGGGATGAAAACAGATTATTTACAATTGAAATTAAGTCTGTGGGCAATTTTAAATATAAATTGAAAGATGATGCTTTTTTAAAAAAACTTCTTATTGAAGAGATATATAATAAAGGTCATATAGATATTGTAGATGATATGTATGAAAAATTTTATCAGAAAGATACCAGAGAACATTTTAAACTTTTAACTAAAGAGTTTAAAAATTTGGAAATAACAAAAGAAGATTTATACAGATATTTAACAAATGGTTATAAACATAAAGAGGATTTTCATAGAAGAACATTTTCAAAACTTATAAAAGATATTTCCGAGGAGTTAGAGCTAATATGATTACATTTGTAGGAGCAGGTCCGGGGGATCCGGAACTTATAACGGTTAAAGGTATGAAAGCCTTGCAAGAGGCGGAAGTTGTGCTTTATACTGGGAGTTTAGTGCCTCGTGAACTACTTGATTGGTGTAAAGAGGGTACCCTCATTGCAAATTCAGCTGATATGGCGTATGAAGATATTTTCAGTTTTATAAAAGAGTATCATCATAAAAAGTTTGTGAGGCTGCATACGGGAGATAGCTCCCTTTTTTCTACTACCGCTAAACAGATAGAGTTTTTAGAGAGTGAGGGCATAGAGTATGTAACCATTCCTGGTGTGACTGCTGCGTTTGGTGCGGCGGCAGCTGTTAACATTGAGTACACTATTC
>JALUWO010000016.1 GCA_027019405.1 Candidatus Altimarinota bacterium
TCGACTTCACCGACAGGTTTACCTGTTCGGTGCAAGGATTTGTTGTCTGATTTACTTATATATTACTTGAGTATGGTAGTGATTTTATATACTCTTCCATAAATTGCCAATCTGGTTTTCCATTTTTGTCTATTGGAAGTTTGATTTTTGTAAATCTTAATCTATCCCCTGTCCAACTTCTTCCAAATGAAAATTTAGGTCTTTCTTGGTCTAAAATCGTAACAAGAAAAAGCCCATTATATTTATTTAAATTATCATTATAGCCACAAGATGTTTTGCCACTCATACCTATAAAATCATCTTCTTGATATGTTGCATACCCAGCACTTCCTGCTCCTAATTGTATAAATATTATACAATTACCTTTTGAGATAAACCGTTTATTATCATCTTTTGAACACATCATTTCTAAGCCATTAAGAGTTTTTTTAGCTGCTATATATGGTATTTCATTGCCTTTAACTAATTCATTTGTTGTAGTCCCTTTAGTTTGTTCTATTGTCGGGAATATATCTTTAATATCAAAATATTGCCACTTGTTTATATCAAGAGAGTATTTTTTGGTAATTAATCTTGCTCCCATCTCTCCATTAACACTTTTATTACTTATAACTTTAAATGCTATAAAATCTCTAATTACTTTTGAAAAATCATCTGAAGTTAATTTAGAATAGTCTGTTTTCATATATGCTTCAACACACCATTCATCACTTGGTACAATAACTCTCTTTACACTGTGTCCTACAACTTCATCTTTATTTTTATAATTTTCTAACCAATACTTCTTAATCTGACTCCATTTATTATCATAATCTGACCTTCCACTTGTTTTTTTCTTATAGAATCCATCATCTTTCCAATATCCAAAATAAGTTTTATAGTTTTTAGGATGTTTTTCTTTTGCTTTTACAACAATAACAGCAGTTACTACATTCACCTTTGAGTTATGAAAAAGTTCAGTTGGCATTGAAAAAACTGCTTCTAATGTATGATTTGCCAATAATTTTTCTTTTAAAAGTAACTCTTCACCTTTTGTTGCCAGAACAGATGACATAGGAATAATAGCAATACAATATGAACCCTTTTCCAAAAAACTTAAATTATTTAATACAAATTCTAATTCTTTATATTTTTTATCTCCATAAGGAGGATTTAATAATCCAACATTTGGTTTATATTTTTTTATCTCTTCGATTACTTTTTCATCAAAACAACTTCCTTTAATCAAGTTACTTCTTCCGTCTCCATGAATATACATATTAGAACAAGTAAGCGAAAAAATACTGTGTTGTAATTCAATTCCAATAATTTGTTTTGATTTAATATTTAATTCTTTTTCTTTATCTCCACCTGCATCAATAATCATCTGTTTCATAGCACTTATCAAAAATCCACCAGTTCCGGTACAAGTATCTAAAACAACACTATCTTTGTTTATATTTGCAATTTCACAAAATAATTCTGTTATATGAGGAGGTGTTAAAACAATTCCAAGTCCTTTATCATTATTCGCATACCTTAAAAACTCTATATAAAATTGTCCTAATGTATCAAAATATTTATAGGTTTTAATAAAATTATTTATTTTTTCATCAACAGACTCAATAATATCTCTTAATTTGTTCTCTTGTCTTGATAAAATTGTATGTGTTTTTATAAAACTATAGCTTGTGATTATGTCTTCTATATGTTTATTTTGAACATCAGTAAGTTTATTTTTAATAGTATTTATTAGATTCTCGGCTAATTCTTTTGGTTTTTGATATTTGTAAGCATTACGAAAAGCTTTATCATGTAAAGCAATTAAAGCACCACTAATAAGCAAACTCCTATTAGATTCTGGAACTTTTAAAGTTTGTAAATTATCATTGAGAGTTTTTGAATATCTTAACAATTCTTGAAAATCTTGGTTGAATTTTCTTTCATCAGTTTGATAACCATTCAAATAATCTTCTAATGGTAAAAACTTACCTTCTGTAAAAATTGAATGATATTGATTTGTTCCTTTTAACTGTAAAAAATGTGAAATTCTTAAATTATTTTTTTCTTCTCCGCTTATAGCAATGGATAAAACATCAAATTCTTTTGACAAAAATGAGGAATAAAGTAAAGCTCCATCAACTGCATAATCTTTGTATTTATCTCTATTTTTTGACTCATGAAATTTCGTGTCTGCTTTACATTCAACTACTATAATAAAATCAGGATTTTCTTTGAATTGTATAATAAATTCAGGATAACCCTTGCCACCTCCACTTTTTGAAGCGTTTTTTAAAAGTTTATTGATTTTTATATCTTTTGATGATTGCTCTTCAAAAATGATTTTATCATTTTTATAAGATTCATCTTGAAGTACAAACTTCCTAAAAAAATTCTCTGTTATTCTTTCATTTGCCATTTTCTAATCCTAATTTTTTATTAATTTTATCATAAAAATTTGATTTTATTTAAAAATATGTCATTTTGTAATATTTTATAATTTATTATAATTAAAACCTAATTTAGTTATGGTAAATCAAATCATTTTTTTTTACATATCACTTTTCAGACAACGGTCGCGCTGAGTACCCCTTAAGTTTAGTTTCAGGAAAGCCCGTTAGGGGTTTTCTGGAAATAAACTTAAGGGTGTGGCTCCTGCCTTTTGTTGTTCGTAGCGAAGCGGAGAACGACAAAAGGCAGGTGGCACACGAAGTGTGCTCAGCGCGACCGTTGTTCGTTCCCGCGGAGCGGGAACGAACAACGACTATCGTGAGGAATAAATTAGCCGTCAGGGTAATTTATTCCTCCTCCTCGAACTTGTTAAGCTTTTATTCTAATGAAGTTGTATCTTCTTCATAATCATCAAATACATCTTCTTGTTGCTTTTTGTCTATATCTTGCTTAATTATTCTGCTACTTATTTCTTTACTTACAAGTTTTGCTCTTTCTTGAAAAAATTTGTCATAATCATCATCCCATATACCAAACTCATCTAAATCAGATATTAAGTGTGTTTTCATTGTCTCATTAAGATGTGGATTTGATTTCTTGAATTTTTTCATATATTTTGAAGGTGCTTTTGCTCCAATTTCTCTTTTATTTAAAAAATCATCTACTATTGTTATATTTAAAATATGATTTATATAAAAATCCTCTTCTCCTTCTTTTTTCAAATATGCTTTCGGGAAAAAATGATGATAATTTTTGCTATTAGCTTGTTTTAGCCAATAGTTACTTATATTTACAATGGAATTATCAATAAATGATTTTGGTTGATGATATGCATATATTGATAAAATTGCTTTTATATAACTTCTTCCTGCACTAAACCAACCATTTTCAATAATGAAATCTGCTGATGTATCAATAGACCAATCATATTTTGGTAGTTTATTTTCTAATATATCATCTATTCTTTTGATATCTTGTGCTAATTTACTTTCTACAGAGGATGAATATCTTCCTGAAAGAGAACATCTCCAAAAAAAGTCTTCTAAAAATTTTTGTTTTTCATCAGTTGGTTTATCTTTATGATGATAAAAAAAGTATGCAAAAGGAACAACTAAAGCATTATATGGTAGTAATTGAGATACTGGAATCCGATAAAAATTTTTAAAGTATTCAACTGCTCTTTCAATTGAATCGATTGCTTCATCCCATATTTCAATAAAATTTTCTTTAGGGAGTTTTAAAATAGTTTTTCGATTACACTCTTTTTTTAATAAAATAGTAACTGTTTGTAAAACTGTTGCATCTGAGATAGTTTCATAATTTATCCGTTTTAAACTATCAATAAGTTCATCATATTTTTTTGATAAATCAAAATCTTTTTCATAATCAAAAGTTTTTGCAACCATTATTTCAAATAATGTTAATGATTTACCTCCTACATTAATTCTTGTAAAAATTTCAGTTGCTACATCAATTGGAGAATCTTTGATTTGTATTATTGAAAATGTATATGATTCTATTCTTTTTTTATATTCTTCTAATTTTTTTAAATGTTCTTTAGGGTATGAAGCAAGTAATGTCAAACCTCCATATAGCAAATCAGTAATTTTTATTAAATTTTCATCATTGATATTTTCTACATCAATAGTAACTATTCTTTCATCTTCTTGAGCATTAAGATTAATGTATATTTCTGAATAGTCATCAATTTTGTTGTTTTCTCTTGTAATTTTAATTCCTTTTAAACTAGCAAATAAACTTGTTAGTCGTTGTTGTCCATCTAATACAAAATCAACAAATTCTCCCTCTATTAAATTTGGAACATCGATATTACCAATACTTCTTATGCTACGAAGTCTATCTTTTGTTCTCCAAAAAATAAAAGTTCCTATCGGATATCCTTTTATAATACTGTCTATTAAAGAAGCTGATTTTTGTTTAGTCCATACAAAATCTCTTTGGAATTGTGGTATTCTAATTTGTCCTTTTTCTATATCACTTATTAAACTAGAATATGTCATTGGTAAATTTTCTGGCAATCTCATATTTTCCCTTCATGTAAGCTTAACGGCTGAGTTGAGAAATATTTGAGCCGCATGGTCAAATATGACTCTGCAATGAGACTGTGAAAGAACTCACCATCAACTACATTTAAAAACATTCTACTATTTTCATCCTAAAACAAACATAATTTTAACCACAATAAAACCTCTAAAATGCTATAATATCTATATAAATAA
>JALUWO010000017.1 GCA_027019405.1 Candidatus Altimarinota bacterium
AAGAAAAAGATATTATTCAACAAAATTTTCCTATCAAAACAAATGCTACTGAAATGTTATTTTTACAACATATTTATAAACATTTAAAAGTTGATTGAAAAGCTGCTATTATTATTCCAGAATGAGTTTTATTCAATACTTGAAAAGCATTTAAGGATATAAAACAAGAATTATTAGAAAACTATAATTTGCATAGTATTGTAAGTCTACCAGCTTGAGTATTTTTACCTTATAGTTGAGTTAAAACTAATATTATATTTTTTAATAGACAGTGAGCTACAAAAGATATATGGTATTATGAAATAGATTTAGAAAGAAAGCTTACAAAAAATAAACCAATCACTTATGAAGAAATAAAACATATTCCAGAATTGTTACACAAAAGAGAGGTTTGAGATAATTCATGGATTGTAAAAGTAGAGGATATAAAAGATTATGATATAAGTGCAAAAAATCCAAATAATAAAAATGAAGAAATCATCAGAACTCCAAATGAGATATTTGAAGAGTTAGAAACTAATGATAAACAAATAAGTAAATTATTAAGTGAATTGAAAATTATATTGAAATAAAAAAAAGTACTAGTTTTTATTTTACTAGTACTATTTTTTTATTAGTTATACTAAATGGCAAGGACCTTAGGAATTGCACCTAAGCCTTCAGGGGTCGGAATCCTGACACTCTTCTAATTAAGCTAGGTCCTTAGAATTTGTTTATTTATTATATACAAATTAATAAATAAACAAATTAATTATTTTTTTATTTTTCAATGAGGAGTTCATTCAAAATATCAAGCAGAACTTTGAACTCAAACTATAGCTTTATCATAAAATTCATCTAAAGTTTTTGCTCATATGTAAGTCATAGCAGATCTTAGTCATGTAGTAAATTTATCTACTATATTTCAAACTGATTTTAATCAATCCTTTAAATATATTTTACTATCACTTATTCATTCAACAAAAATTTCTTTTCTTGCTATTTTAAAAGCTGTTTTTTCTGAGTTTCTTAAACTAACTGCTCTTTTTGATGCCATTCCATAATTTTTTTTATACATTTTTCAATCAATATCATAAAATATATCTCAAGTTGATTCAAAAGTTCAAGTAAAAAGAGTCCCTATCATTATATGATTAGCTCATGCAACCATACTTAATGATAAATCTCTAGGATCTCTTATTCAACCATCTCAAATAATAAATCATCACATTTCTTTTGCTTTTTTAGCACAATCTAGTATTGCAGAAAATTGAGGTCTTCAGACTCAAGTAATCATTCTTGTTGTACACATAGCTCAAGGTCAAATTCATACTTTTACTCAATTTGCTCATGCTCTGATTAATTCTTCAGTTCAATCTGATGTCATTACATTTCAAGCAATTAAAATAGGAGAATCTCAAAAATTTAATCTAAATTTTTGTATTGCTTTAATCATAGATTTTTG
This sequence comes from Candidatus Altimarinota bacterium, assembly GCA_027019405.1. Taxonomy (GTDB): domain Bacteria; phylum Patescibacteriota; class Gracilibacteria; order BD1-5; family UBA6164; genus JALUWO01. The sequence goes on from JALUWO010000017.1 coordinate 1,445, forward strand.
ATATCAATGTGCTGTATCTAAAATAAAAATATTAACTCATGCTTCAATTAATCTTTTAGCTTTATCTAAAAAATTATTTATTCATAATGCAACTCATAAATTTAATCTTCATTTATTATCTAATGTTGGTTTATAAATACTATTTCTAATAGTATTTCATTTAGTTAAAATTCAAACTAATTTTCATAAAATATTTACTATTGGTAGACTAGAAATATTATTTTCAATCATTAAATTAAAAGCATCTTCATTTGATATTCAATTTTCTCATATGATTAATTTATTTTTTTTGATATTTCATAATAATTCATATTGTTCATATTTTTCTAAATCATTTGGAGTAAAAATAGAAATAGGTTTAAAATCATCATCAACTAGTATAACAGCTTTATGTGCTCTTTTATTAATAATTCATAAAGCTTCTCTTACATTATTGTTTTTAGTTAAAACAAGTGGTGTATCATAAACTAAGTGTGCTTTTTTTACATGATTAACTATGTCAATCATTTTTTCAATAGACATATCTTGAGGCAGAATTCAAAGTCAACCATATCTTGCTAAAGTTTCACACATTCTTTTTCCAGTAACTTGATTCATATTTGAACTAATAATAGGAATTGTTGTTCAAAGAGGTGAATTTGGTGTAATATCTGTATCTTTTAGTCTTGATTTTCAATCAAAATAATTTTGAAAAATAAAAACATCATTAAAAGTTAATTCTTGCTTAGCAAAATCTGGATTTGAAAATTTCATAATATATTAATTAAATTATAATCTAGTATTTAAAGCTCACATATAAGCAAGTCAAATTGCATCTGCTGCATCATCAGGCTTAGGAATCTCATCAAGCTTCATAATCATTTGAATTGCTCTTTGTAATTGAATCTTTTTTGCTTGTCAATTTCATGTAATTGCTTTTTTTACTTGTAGGGGAGTATATTCTAATATTTTTAAATTATTTCTTATTGCCTCATAAACTATAACTCATCTTGCTTGTGCTACATCTATTCAAGTTTTTAAATTTGTTTGAAAAAACAATTTTTCAATTGATATTATATCAGGATTAAAAGTTTTTATTAATTCCTTTATATCATTTCATATTTCAAGTAATTTTATACTTAAATCAATTTTTGGAGTTGTTGAAAATACTCAAAAATCTATTAATTGATAATTTGAATTACTTATTTTATTTATTATAGCATATCAAACTGTAGTAGTTCATGGATCAATTCATAATATAATAGACATAATTATTTTGTTATTTGACTTATTTTTATAAATATGTTTTAATATAATTGTATATTTGATTTATCTTTCATAAAGTTTATTCTATGATATAAGAAACTATGAAAAAATCAAAAATAATAGTTGAATGAAGTATTTTGGATAAAATTGCCAAATCAAATATACTTACACAAGCAGAAAAATTAAATTTCTTGAAATATATATGATATATGACAACAAAAGAAAAAAAGGAACTTTCTGCTATAATATAAAAAACCAAAGCCTAATCAACTTTGGTTTTTTATATTTTCCAATCAAAGAAATGTCATAAGTCTAATCTTTCATCATCAAACTTAAATAATTTTCAAGATTTTCTAAGCATTTTTAATACTTCATCAACAATTTTTTCTGAGACATTTTCTCAATATAAATGTTGTTTTTTTATCATTTTTTTATTTGCTATTGCTCACTTAACTATATCAGCCATTAATCTAGAATTGATTGGTGGAGCTATAATATTTGTTCCATCAAGAATTGTTTCAGTTCTATCACTACCAAATCTAAAAGTTACACATGGAACTCATACAATATTTGCTTCTTCCTGCATGCTTCAAGAATCAGTAACTACAGCTCAAGCTTTTGATATCATATCTATTACTTCTGAATGGTGAGCTAAAGCTGGACCATAAGCAAAATTTTTAGAATATTTTTCTTTAAGTTCTTCAATATCTTTTCTTAATCAAAAGTTATCAATTGCAAATTCAGAAGCATAAAGACCTAAAAAACAAACATAAACTCAATCTTGAATTAATTTTTTTATAGCATTGTAAATTACTAAAAATCTTTCTTTTTTTAAAGTATTTTCTCTTCTATGAATAGTTATAAAGATAAAAGGTTTTCATTTCATATTTGGAAATTTTTCAAATGCTGTTGAATTTCACATTTTTTCCATAGAAATTTTTATTGCATCTGCAACAGTATTTCATACTACTTTTATATGTTCTTTTGGGAATCCTTCATCAATAAGAGTCTTTTTATATAATTTAACTGGAGCTGCAAAAAATCAAGTAGAACCTTCAATTGCTCTTGTATCAAATTGTTCAGGATAAGGTTCTATACTTCATCTCTCATAAATATCAAAATCTTGTAAATCTTTATAATATTTGTCCCAATCAAATTTTCACTTTTCAAAATTTTCAAATAATTTATGATAAAATTCTTTACTTGGTGTAAAAGTTCTAATTCAAGCTTCAACATGAACAACTGCAAATTTATTTAAAAATGCTGCTTTATCAGCAGTTGTTGCTGTCATAGTATCTCAATGAACATAAGGAACAGGAATTTTTTTATAATTTTCATATATTTCAATAAGTAAGTCACCTAGTCTTTCAACTATTAAAGAATATTTTTTATGAATATTTCAAAAAATATTTAAATTTACATCAACATTCATTCAAAATTCAGTTAATACTCCTTTACTTAGATTATAATCATAATGCTGTCATGTATGAACTAAAATAACAAGTTCTCATCTTTTTTTTAGCTCTAAATATAAAGGAGCTTGTTTTATAATATCAGGTTTAGTAGCAATCATTATAATATGAGCATATTTTTGTTCAGTATTTTCTAAATCTTTCCAAAAATTATCTCTTATAAATACTTGATTATCTTCACAATTAATTTTATTCATAAAAAAAACTATATAATAAATTATTTTAATTATATAGTTTTTTTTTTATTTTCAAGCAATTAATTAATGTTTAAAAATAATTCAAATAATTATAAAAATTGAAACAATTATTGTTACAATAACATCTTTTTTTGATGGGATCTCTTTAAGTATAAAATATGAAATAATATATACAAATCATAAATACAATAAACTTAACAAACTTGTAAGAACTACTCATAAACTAGAATACATAGTCAATGATAATAATATTGATACTATTACTATAGAATTTGTAGTCATTAATAATTTTATATATTTTTTTTTAATAGTTTTATTTGTTTAAATTCTTTTTTTAAAAAGATTAAAATCAAAGAAATAACTATAACAAGTAAACTTTCTGTAAAATAATAACTTGCAGGATTAAATTTTGTTAGAAAATATAAAACAGCAAATATTTGAAATGATTTTATAGTTGAAGACAATAAAACCATTAAACTATATTTATTAAAATTAAATTTTTTGTAATCTATACTTGTTAAAATAACAACAAAAGAAGCTGTAATTGCACTCAAAAAAGTTATTACATTTGCTCTTTCAGATGCAATAAAAATAAAACCTATTATTATAGGAAAAACTTGATAAAGCATAGCATAAGGCTGTAAAACTGAAATTTTTTCTTTTGCATAAGCTATTCTTCTTAAAGGATAAGTTACATATAATCAACTTGTTGCAATAAAAAGTATAAAAAAATCTTTTATACTAAAATGTGTATCTACAATATTATAATTAAATATTCATAATAAAAATAAAATTCCTATTATAAAAAAATGATATCATCTATTAATTAAAGTTTGTAAATTATTTCATATAACTTTATTTTCTACTACTTTTTTAGTTAGAACCATTCCTGTAGCATTTAGAAATGACTGAAAAACTCATAAAATTAAACCAAACATATTTCTTTATTTAAAATAATATCATAATCATATCATAAACATAACAATTATAGCAAGTATTACTTGTTTTTTTTCTGGATTATCTTTTAAAATAAATTTAATTGATAATATTTGAAAAACTAATCATATAAAGGAAATAAGTGTTGCTATTAATACTCAAGCAGTTTGTATGATATATAATCATATAATAAAACCTAACCAACCAATTATTCAAGCTCAAATTCTATATTTATAAAATTCTTTTTTTTGAGTAAAAAGAAGTTTTAAGCTGTTTTTTTGAATTAATGAAACTATTATAGTTATAGATAAAAATATTATAGTTTCTATTCATAAGTATTGAATAGTAGTATATTTGATAAAAATATATCATACTAATAATGTTATAACTGCCTCAAGAAATTTAACAAAAAAGAATTGTAAAATATGTTTTGAAAAGCTTATTTTTTTTATATCTACACTAAAAAATATAATTATAAAAATAGTTAAAAGAGTTATTAAAAAACTTGTGAAACTACTTCAGTTTTTAGTTCAATAAAAAATAATAAATCAAAATAAAACTATAAAAATCTTATCAAGATTTTTATAGGGTAACAATTCTGATAATTTTACTTTTTTATAAATATTTATATATAAAAAAGTATTTATATAACTTATACTAGCAATAAATAAAATTATAAAAAGTATTTTATAATCATATAATATATTCATATTAATATTTTTATAAAATACTAAGAAATATATTATTATTATTCATGGTATAGGTCCAAATACACTAAAAAGAGACTGTGGTAATTTTGAAACTAATACAGCCTTTTTCCATACACTATCAGTAATACTATTAAGTAATGATGTTATTATTCATAAAATTATATTCATATTATTCTACAGTTACACTCTTAGCTAAATTTCTTGGTTTATCTATTTCTTTTCATAGATATAAAGCCATATAATAAGCAAATAAATCAAGTGATTCTGCTATTAAAAATGGATTTAATTCTTCTATTGTTTCAGGAATTTCTATTATATCATCAAATTCCTTTTTGTGTTTATTATTTTCAGTTAAAACTCAAATAACTTTTCAATCTCTAGCTTGTATTTCTTTTAGAGTAGAAATATTTTTTTCTTCAAGTTTTGAATTTGGATTAAGTAAAACAGTAGGGAAGTTCTCATCTATTAAACTTAAAGGACCATGTTTTAATTCTCAAGCTGAATAAGCCTCACTATGATGATAAGTTATTTCTTTTAATTTTAAACTTCATTCTAAAGCAATAGGAAATAGTAAATTTCTTCATAGAAAAAACATATTATTATATACAGAATATTTTTCTGATAATATTTTTATACCATCTGTGTTATCTAATATTTTTTGTAATTTTTTATCTAAATTTTCTAGATTTTCTATAATTTCTTTAAATTTTAAATATTCTAGATTTCTAGAATTTCATAAACTTAAAGCCATTAATAATAATACTCATAATTGACCTATAAAAGCTTTTGTAGATGCTACTCATATTTCTGTTCAACTATGTGTATATAATCATATATCAGTTAATCTAGCAATACTTGATCATACACTATTTACTATTCAAAAAGTTAATCATCATTTATTTTTTACTATTTTTAAACATTCTAGAGAATCAGCAGTTTCTCATGATTGAGATATAAAAATATATAAAGTTTTATCATTTATAAAATGTTTTTTATATTTAAATTCTGTTGATACATATACACTAGTTTCTATATCAGCTAAATCTTCAAACCAAGTTGCAGCAGTTAATCATGCATTATAACTTGTTCAACTAGCTATAATTTCTATTTTATTTATTTTTTTAGAGATTAATTCATCCAAAGTTTTACTTGTAATTTCTTTTTTTTCAAAATCAATTCTTCAAGCTAAAGAATTTTTTAATATCTGAGGTATTTCATATATTTCCTTTAGCATGTAATGTTTATATTTTCATAATCAATCAGATTCTTTGTTTTTTTCTAAATTGATTAAATTTTTTTCAATTATTTTATTATCAAGATTAAAAATATTAAATGTTCAATTTTTAATAACTACTATTTCTCAATCTTCAAGTGGGATAAAATGATCACAAGATTCTTTTAAAGCATTTGGATCTGAACTTAGAAAAAATTCTTTTTTTCAAAAACCTAAAACAAGAGGTGAACCAATTTTAGCTCAAATTAAAATATTTGGATTCTCTCTATCTATAACTGCAATTGCATAAGCTCAAACAAGTTTTTTAGTTATATTTTTTATGGTAGTTTCTAAATCTTTTTGAAAATCAGCTTCAATTAATTTTGCAATAACTTCAGAATCAGTATTACCATAAAAACTAAATCATGCATTTTCTAAATCTTTTTTCAATTCAATATAATTCTCAATAATTCAATTATGAACTACAAAAAATCTATTATTATTAGAATAATGAGGATGACAATTTTCTTCACTTACTCAACCATGAGTAGCCCATCTTGTATGAGCTATTCATAAATTAAAATTTTTAAAATCAGAATCATTTTTTTCTATTTTAGAAGCTAAATTTGATACTTTTCAAATTGCTTTTTCTAAATAAAAATCTCATGAATTATTAACTGTAATAATTCATGCACTATCATATCATCTATATTCTAAATTTCTAAGTCAATTAATTAGAAAATCTTTAGCTCTTTTATCTCAAATATAAGCAAAAATTCAGCACATTGTATTAAAATTATTAATTAAACATATCTATAAAAAATTCTTTTATCTTCTCCCATAAACTTAATTTCTTTTTAGGATGCTTTTTTTCTTCAATATTTTCTAAGCTATTTTTTACATCTATTGTATTTTCTTGAATATTAATTAATTTTTTATCCAGAATAATCATATAACCAGAAAATAAATTCATTCAAGTTCCAGAGTCAGGATTTATTTGTTCTGATAACATTTGTAATCAAGTATTCAATTTAGTTATTGTTTGTATTCTTTTGATGTCATCAGTAAGACTTTTTTTATAATCTTCAGCAGTAATTCTAAACTCTTTTGGTAAATATTTATCTACATCTTCAGTTTTTTCAATTTCATCAATTTTTTCAAGTATTTCTTCAATCTCTTCCTGACTAAGATCAACTTCATCAACCATATTTTTTAATTCTTTTATTTCATCTTGTGATAATTCTCAATCTTCAAGCATTTCTTCAAGTCTTTTTAATATATCAGAATTATCTTTTTTTTCTCTTGCTTCTTTTTTAATTTTTTCTTGTTCTATTATCTTGATTTGTTCATCTTTTTTTTGCTTTTCAGATTTTTCTTTTTTCTTTTTTTCTTCTTCTGCAAGTTTTCAAGCCTCAATACTCATAGTTATAATATTTATTATATATTTATATATTATATTAATAAAATATTTATTTTTTCAAAATATATTTGCAACTTATATGATTTTAAATATTATATACTTAATATATACTTTTAGTAAAAAATAATATGAAAGAAAAAATATATTTAGTATTTTTACATAAAATATGATTTAATCATAAAAAATTACACTCTATTTTTAAAGAAAAACAAAATTATAAAGAAGTCTTTGAAAAAATAAATTACACTTTCTTAATAAAACAATGATTTAAAGAAAAACAAACTAATCTAATTCTTGAAAATAAAAAAAAGCTTAATAAAGAAAAAATACATAAAATACTTAATAATTTAAATGTAGATATTATTGATTTTTTTGATATTAATTATCCTAATGATTTAAAAAATATATCAAATCCACCTTTTTTGTTATATTTAAGAGGTAAAATAGATAATAAACCTAAAATTGCTTTTGTATGAACTAGAAATACTACTTATTATTGAGAAAAAGTTATTTTTATGTTGATTCCAGAACTTTCAAAGTATTTTACAATTATTTCATGATGAGCTGCCTGATGTGATAGTTTATCTCATAAAGAAACTATTAAAAATAATTGAAATACAATTTCTGTTATATGAACTTGAATAGATTTAAATTATCCAACTTATAATAGAGAATTGTATAATAAAATTGTAGAAAAATGATGAGCTGTAATTTCTATTTTTCCAATCTGAGAACCTTGAAATGCATATAATTTTCCTATAAGAAATGAGATAGTAGCATGATTATCAAAATGAATAGTTATAATAGAAGCTGCTAAGAAATCTTGAAGCTTAATAACTGCAAAATTATGATTAGAACTTTGAAAAGATTTATTTGCAATCCCATGAGAAATTACTAAAAAATATAGTGAATGAACAAATTCATTAATATTAAATTGAGAAGCTAAACCAGTGTTATCATACAATGATATATTAAATGAATACAATATATCAGAAAATCTTGTAACTAATAATACATCTATAAATTTAGACAATAATGAAAAAATAATTTATAACTTATTGATAGAAAAGAGTTTTATCTTTGATGAATTATTAGTAAAAACTAATTTTGATATATGATTATTAAATCAGAAATTATCAATAATGGAAATAAAACAAATAATAAAAAAGAATATAGATTGATCATATCAGATTAATTAGTATTTGCAATATAGTGTTTTATGTATAAAATACTACAAATTTAAATTTAAAAAAATATTTTAATATGGAAAACTTAATTATATTAAGAACAGAAATTATTGTTTTTTTATGATCACTTTTTTATTTTTTATATTATATAATTGATAAAATTATTTTAACATATACAAATCTAAAAAAAATAGTTAAACCTGATAGAAAAATTGTTGAAGAGAAAGCTAAAAGAATTAGAAAAATTGCAGAAAACAATAAAGATAATCAAACTAAGAAAGAAATTAAAACAATAAAATTAAAACCAGAACAAACAAAAAAAATAAAAGAAATAATAAAAAGAGTTCAAATAAATACTTCAAAATGATATTTTGATACAGCCAAAAGTTTAATTATAGAATGACTTGCTATTGATAAATATAATAAAGAATTAAATATAGAACTTGCATCAATATATGAAAAAAATAAAGATTATAAAAAAGCAGAATTTATATATAGAGATTTATTAGAAAATCAAGAAGATACTTTTATTGTATTAAAAAAATTATGATATAATCTTGCTTTACAAAGAAATTTTGAAGAATCTTTAACTTTTTTCCTTGAAGCATATAATAAAAGAAAAAATGACATTGAAACTATTGAAACTATTGCTGATTTAATGTATGAATTAAAATATTATAAAAAAGCATTAAAATTTATAAAACTATATTTAAAAGAATATCCAAGAAATACTGAAAAAATGAAGATGAAAGCATATTGCTTAGAAGTTTTATGAAAAAATAAAGAAGCTTATGAAACTTATAATAAAATCTTGGAATTACAACCATATAATTCTAAAATTTTGGAAAAAGTTCAACATTTAGAATGACTAAAATAATTAAAAGATTTTAACATTTTTTATTAACAAGATATTATCATAAAAAGTAAATTATAAATTTACTTTTTTATTTTTTTATATACTTTAAATAAAACTTAATTATAAAACATAAAAATATGATAAAAATACCTCCACATAGTTTAGAAGCTGAACAATCAGTATTATGAAGTCTATTGATTGATAAGGATTGATTTATAACAATAAGTGATATATTAACTCATGAAGATTTTTATGATGAATCAAATTCTATGATTTTTGAAATTATGTTCAACCTTTATAAACAAAATAAACCAATAGATTTAATTACTGTAAAAGATAAATTAGCAGACAAAAAACTTTTAGACAAAATTGGTTGAATGACTTACTTAACTGAATTAACTGAAATAGTACCAACTACAGCAAATATTTTCCAATATGCAACAACAGTTAAAAATAAATCAGTTTTAAGAAGACTTATAAGAACTTGAAATGAAATAATTTGATTTTGATATAGTGAAGATGAAAAATTAAATGAATTACTTGAAAAATCAGAAAAAGCACTTTTTTCAGTTACTCAAACTTTTATAAGAAATAAACTTGTTCATATAAATGAAATTTTAACTTGAAGATATGAGGAATTTGCAGAAGTTCATGAAAACCCTGATTCTATAAAAGAAAATAGAATTTTTACAGGTTTTCCAAGTCTGGATGGAAAACTTGGCTGAATGAAAGCTTGAGATATGGTTGTATTAGCAGCAAGACCTTCTATGTGAAAAACAGCTTTTGCTTTAAATCTAGCTCAAAATATATGATATGATAAAAAAAATGTTGCTATATTTTCTCTTGAAATGAGTAAAGAACAATTAACAGATAGAATGATAGCTAGTGCTATGTGAATAAATTCTTGGAAACTTGCAAAATGAGAACTTGAGGATGAAGAATTTATGAAAATATGAGAAGCAATGGAAAAATTATCTCAAGCAAATATTTATATTGATGATACAGCAGGTTGAAACCTTACTGATTTAAAAAGTAAGTGTAGAAGGTTAAAAATGGAATCAGGTCTTGATCTAATTATTATTGATTACCTACAATTGATGAGTAATTGAAATTCAATGAATAGAGTACAAGAGATTTCAGAAATTTCTAGATGAATTAAAGCTCTAGCAAGAGAACTTAATTGTCCTATAATTGCATTATCTCAATTATCAAGACAGTTAGAATCTAGACCTGATAAAAGACCTATCATGTCAGATTTAAGAGAATCATGAGCAATAGAACAAGATGCAGATATAATTATGATGCTTTATAGAGAAGAGTATTATGATGAATTTACTGAAAGAAAATGAGTAACAGATATTCTTATAAGAAAAAATAGAAGTGGTCCAATTTGAAATGTTGAACTTATGTTCAAAAAAGATAATCAAAAATTTGAAGAAATTCAAAGAGAAGCTTGATATATGTGATAATTAATTTTTTATGAACAATAATAATATAAATTTTTCTGCTATAAATTTAGGATGTACTAAAAATCTTGTAGACTTAGAATTTTTCTTATGAGAAATTTTAAAAGAAAATTCTAATGAAACCAGTTTTAATTTTTATGAAAATCCTGAAGATGAGGATGTAGAATTTGTAATAATAAATACTTGTGGTTTTTTATCTAGCTCTAGAGATGAAGCTGAAAAAATAATGCTAGAATATGATAAGTTGTGAAAAAAACTTATTATTATTGGTTGCTACACTCAAGTAAAAAATGATGATTTCTTAAATAGTTTAGAAAATTTATATCAAGTTTTAAGTTATAAAGATTTTGAAAAATTGAAAGACTTAAGTCAAAAAAAAGCAATTTTTGAAGAAAAAATTAATGAATTTAAACTAAAAAAATTTGAAAAATCTATTTGAGATAAAGCATTTATTTATGATTCAAAAAAGATTAGAGCTTTTTTGAAAGCAGATTTATGATATGAGTATTTAAAAATAGCAGAATGATGTAATAATTCTTGTTCTTTTTGTATTATTCCAGATATTAGATGAAAACAAAAATCTAGATCTATAGAAGATATTTTAAAAGAAGTAGAAATAATGGTAAAATCTTGAATCAAGGAAATAGAAATTATCTCTCAAGACACAACCAGATACTGAATTGATTTATATAAAACTCCACAATTACTAAAATTACTTGAAGAAATTGATAAAATTCCTTGAGATTTTGTATATAGACTTTTTTATATGTATCCTGATATCTTAAGTTTAAATCATCTAGAAAGACTTTCAAAACTTAAAAAATTATTGCCATATTTTGATTTTCCTTTTCAACATATTTCTCCAAAAATATTAAAAAATATGGGAAGATTTTATGATGAAAATCATATTTATAAACTTTTAGATTATATAAAACAAAATTTTAAAAATCCATTTTTTCATACAAATTTTATAGTTGGTTTTCCATGAGAAACAGAAGATGATTTTGAACAATTATTAAATTTTGCTAAAAAATATGAATTTGATTCAGTTTCAGTTTTTGGTTATCATGATGAACCATTGGCTAAAAGTTCAAAACTAGAAAATAAAGTTTCTCAAGATATTATAAAATCTAGATTAGAAAAATTAAAAAAAGTTCTAAATAAAATTTATACTAAAAAAGATAAAGTAAGAAAATGAACTAAACAAATCTGATTTATTGAAAAAATAAATGAAAAAAAATGAATTTGTAAAGTAAGACCATATATTAAAGCTCCAGATATTGATGAGTTAGATGAAGTAAAATTTGAGAATTTAGTTTGAGTGGAATATATAAATATTTGAGATAAAGTAGAATATATAAAAAAATAATATCAAAAAAGTTGACATTATTTTTTTATTGTATATAAGTATAAAGTCCTAGTGACAGATCTGTTCATCAAATCTTAGAGAAGGAGGTATATGATTATGTATATTAGATTGATGATTATCATGATTTCTAGTATTTTTTTAACAGCATGTGCAACTAAAAGTACTAATCTTGATAATACAGGTTCTAATACAGTTGATTATAGTTATTCTAAAGACAATATTGTTATAATCAAAAAGAAAACTAAATCTACTGTAAAAAATAATAGTCCTGATTTTAAAAAATCAGTAATACTCAAGCAAAAACTTGCTAAATGTGGAATAAAATATGTACCATGGGCTGATAGAGTCAAAAATGATTTAATTTTGATGCCAAAAATAGTAAAAGTTTGTAAAAAAACTAAACTAAATCTAAATGGTTATATTCTGCATTCTAGAAGAAAAAAGCTTAAAAAAGGATTTGTTTTAAATGATAAGCATTTATTTATTCCATATTTTTGGACTGAAAAACAAATTGATGCAGCATTAAAGCATATCTTAGTAAAACAAAAATAAAGTCTAACTAGTTTTTTCTAGTTAAATATAATAATAGTTTATAACTATTAAAGACAAACTTATAAGGAGTATGTCATGAAAAAAGGTATTTTAATTTTAACTGGTTTAGCAACTTTAAGTATTTCTGCTTTTGCAGCTAATGATACAAATTGTAGTACACCTCTTTTAAAAAGAGATTTCAATGTCACTGTTCAAAAAGAGTATCAAGGTGTATCTGCACAAGAACTTTTTGATCAATCTGAACATGTAAAACAGGTTAAACCTGTGTTAATCAAAGAAATCAAAAAGTATACAAAGATGCTTAAGGCTTCTGATGAAGCATACAGTGGTGTAACAACAGTTGATCGTATAATCAATGAAGTATGTGAGCTAAAAACTCCACTTTGGGAAGCCATGTCAGCAAATCAAAAAACTCTCATGTTGGGGATTGATGGAACACCAAATCCATATATGAGAAAGTCTGCACATAATGCTGATGTAAAAGCTTTAAAAGAAAAGTTAAGTGCAACCAAAAAAGCACTTGCAAAAGCCAAAGCTGAAATCACAGTTGCTTATAAAACAGCTGACCAAAGAGTTATTGATGAAGCAAACAGAAAAATCTCAGCTTTGAAACTTAGACATGCTGCAGATGTTGCAAAACTAAACAAAGAGCTTGAACAACAAGCAAATACTTTAAATAACCTCACAAAATCTCCTCATGCAATTGGTGTTTATAACACTGCAAAATTCCATGGTTTCAAAACAATTGACTTTGGAAATGGAGATGTTGCTATCTGTTCTACAGGTGTAAAACTACTTACAGCAGAAAAAATAAATTTAGAGGCTGTATGTATTGCTGATGCAGGTCATTATAAAGGTCATGATACAGTAAGAATATATGAAGGTTACTCCACTGATGATACAAATGATATTGATTTTGTAAGACTACCTTATGTGATCAAAACATCAAATGTTGATACCAGATTGAGATATTACAATGCTCCAGCTTCTGTGAGAAAAGGCCTTAGAAATGGTCCAGATTATCAATCTGCAATTCTATACAGTGGAGGAAGAGTGATTACAAATGATCCACAATCATACTATCACTCTCCAGTTGTGCACCATAAAGCAAAAACAAAAAAACCACTAAAAGTACAAATTATCAACACTGACAAAGATCCAGTTGTTGTAAAAACTGTAAAAGATGAAGAGAATTCATCTCACTGGTGGGAATAAAATAGTTTTTCAAAATTAAAAGTTTTACTTTTTGATTTTGATTCAAATCATTAAAGCAAGTCTAGAAATAGACTTGCTTTTTTATTATTATAATTTTTATTGATATTTTTTTGACAAATAAAATAAATATATGTTACAATTATCTTGTAATTTAAAAAAGTATTTCACAAAATGATATATTTTTAGTATTTATATTTATAAGAAAAAAACTATGTTTAGTATAATTAAAAACTATAAAAATTTATTCCTAAGTTTTACAAAAAATAATTTTGCATGATGAGTAGAAAAAGGAGGAAATAATCAGGAAGAAGTAAAAGATACTAATAATAATTGAACTAATATTGATGAATTAGTATCTAAAATGCTTTCTGATAATAGAATTGATTGAAAAGATAAAGATTATATAAAACAATTACAAGAACAATTAGAAAGTGATAAAAATGATATATATAAACAAACAAAAGAAAAAACAAAAATAATAATGAAAGATATATATAATGATTTATTAGATAAAGGTTATACTATTAAAAACCCTTCTGATAGGGAAACACTTAAATGATTAATGAAAATTAGCTGAACAAACTTACCAAAAGAAGTTAATATAAACTCTTTAACTTCAATATATAAATCTTGAGAAAATATATATTTAACTTGAAGAAAAACTTGAGTAAATTGAGATGAAATTATTTGAAAAATAGATAAAAATTGAAAATTTACTAATGATATATCAAATTATGAAGAATTAAGTAATTTAAATTCATCATATAATGATAATGAAATTGAAGCTTATCAAAGAGTAGCTGCTATTTCTTCTGATATAGATAATGATAATAAAGCTGAAGCTGCCAAAAAAGAAGCTGAACAAAAGCTGAGAAGATACAAGCTGCAATAAATTGGTATAAATGAAAACCTAAAGAAGCAATAAAAAAAATACAAGAAAAATTAAATATTACTCAAGATTGAATAGTTTGACCTATTACTGTAAAAACTATTGCAAAATTTCAAAATAAACACAAGCTAGAAGCAGATTGAAAAGCATGAAAAAATACACTTAAAGCTTTATGATTAGATACAAAAATTTATAATAAAAAAGAAAAAATCAATAAATCTTCTCAAAAAGAAACTACAAAAAAACAACAAGAACAAACTTCAATAAAAGATAAACTAGATTCAAAAGTAAAACCTATTGAATATTGAATTGATAAAGATGATGTAATTAATGCTGCTAAAACATTTTTAAAAGAAAATAATAACAATTCAATAAATACAGAAGCTCCTATTTGAAGTTATACTTATAATTGAGAAACTCATAATATAGTATTAAAATGAACTCCTTGAAATTATAAAGTAGAATTAGATTGAACATGAGTAATTGATGATATAGATCAAAAAGTAGTAGGAGATACTGTAAAAGACATAAATAAAACAGTAAATGATTTAATTAAAAAATATCAAAAAAACCTTGAAATTAAAGAAAAAGAAACTTTTCCTAAAAAGTTATGAGAATATAAAAATTATGAATGAAAAAAACAAAATATAATTCTAGAAGAGAATAGATCTCCTTGAATCAATTGAGAAGAAGAAAAAATAACATATATTTTAGAATTTGATAATTCAACTCCAACTTTTCATAATGATATAAAAAAAGAATATGATCATATTCCAACAGCAGATGAAGTAGAAAAAGATATAAAAACATTACAACAAAAAGTTGATGATTATAATTTAGATGTAGATACTGATGAACAATGGGAAGAATCTGAAAAAAAAGATGAATTAGAAGAACAAAAAGAACAAAAAGAAGACAAAGAGAAAACTAAAAAAGTAAAAGAAATTTTAGAAAAATCTTGAATCATATGAGATACTACAATTAAAATAGACTCATGAGATTATAAATGAGAAAAATTTAAATTGAATTTTGATATAGATTGAGATAAATTAAAACTTGATTCAAAATGGAATCAACCTTGAACAGATAAAGAAATACAAATTGATAAGAATCAAGTAATTTGAAAAAAACCTGATGAAGTTATGACTTATATAAATGAATTAAAAAATAAATTAATATCAGAATATCAAAAACAAGTAGCAAAGGAGAAAAAAAATAATTATGATCCTACAAAAAGTAAAAATGAAAGATAAAAAATAAATTTCACAAAATAAAACTTATTTATATACTTATAAATAAGTTTTTTTATTTTTATAAAAAAGACTTAAATATGACAACATATTTACAAAAAGTCAGTTAAAAAAATAACAGGCAATTATTTACTTATTTTTAACTTAATATATATGACAAATACAGAATTTGCAAAAAAATACAAACCAAGTGATTTTGAAGATAAACTTTATACTCATTGGGAAAATTCAGGTTTATTTAAACCAAGAGAATCAACTACAGGGGAACAATTTTATATTCCTATGCCTCCACCAAATGTAACTTGAAAACTACACCTTGGTCATGCAATAATGACAACTCTTGAAGATATTATGGTTAGATACCATAGAATGAAAGGTGATTCAACACTTTGGATTCCTTGAACTGATCATGCTTGAATCTCAACTCAAGCAAAAGTAGAAGAAAAATTAGCAAAAGAAGGTAAAACAAAACATGATATAACAAGAGGAGAGTTTTTCAATGAATGCATGAATTGGAAAAAAGAATATGGTAATATTATCACAAATCAAATCAGAAAAACATGAGCTAGTTGTGATTGGTCAAAAGAAAGATTTACACTTGATGAAGAATTAAATGAAAATGTAAGAAAAGCATTTGTAGATTTATATAACAAATGATTAATTTACAAATGAGAATATATGGTAAACTTTGATCCAGTATTAAATACTGTTGTATCAGATCAAGAAGTTGTTTACAAAGAAGAAGAAGGACATTTATATCATATTACATATTTTGTTTCATGAAGTGATAATGAAATAGTTATTGCTACAACTAGACCTGAAACCTTACTTTGAGATGTTGCAGTTGCAGTACACCCTAAAGACAAAAGATATAAAAAATTATTAAAATGAGAAAAAAAATTAATACTTCCTATAGTAAATAAAGAAATTCCAATTATAGCTGATGAAATGGTAGATATGGAATTTGGTACTTGAGCAGTAAAAATAACTCCTGCTCATGATACAAATGATTTTGCTACAGCTAAAAGACATAATTTACCTCTTGATAATGTTGTTATTGATAAGAATGGTAAAATGACAAAAGTTGCAGGGATTTTTGCATGACAAGATTTTAGAACAGCTAGACAAAATATTGTAGAACTTTTAAAAGCAAAAGGAAATTTAATAAAAATAGAACCTCATACTTCAAAAGTAGCCTATGGAGAAAGATCATGAGCAAAAATTGAAACTATTATATCAAAACAATGGTTTGTAAAAGTTGAACCATTAGTTAAAAAAGTTACATCTGGTTACAAGAAAAAAGATTTTGAAATAATTCCTAAAAAGTATAATAAAGTATTTGAAGATTGGATATATAATCTAAGAGATTGGTGTATTTCAAGACAACTTATATGGGGACATAGAATACCTGTTTGGTATGATGAAAATTGAAATCAATACTGTGCAGAAAATGAAAAAGAAGCTCAAAAACTTGCTTGAGAATGAGTAAACTTAGTTCAAGATACAGATGTTTTAGATACTTGGTTTAGTTCTTGATTATGGACTTCATCTATATTATGACATAAAATTTGAGAACCATTTGAAAATCAACCAGAACTTTATAAGAAATATTATCCTGCTCAAGTTTTAGAAACTGGTCATGATATAATATTCTTCTGGGTTATTAGAATGCTTCTATTTTGATATGAATTTACTGAACAAAAACCATTTGAAAAAATTTATCTACACTGATTAGTAAGAGATAAAATTTGAAGAAAAATGAGTAAATCTCTATGAAATGGTATAGATCCACTTGATATGATTGAAAAATATTGAACTGATGCATTAAGACTTAGTTTAAGTATTTGAAATACTCCTTGAAATGATTTAAAATTTGATGAAGACAATGTAAAAAATAATTCTATTTTTATAAATAAACTTTGGAATGCTTCAAGATTTGTATTTACAAATTTAGATCAAAAACAAGAAAAAGATGATAAAAAATTAGAAGAAATATTAGTCAAAAATTATGATAATTTAATGTTTCATGAAAAATGGATTTTATCAAGAATTAAATATCTTTCAGATTTAGTTACTAAATCAATGGAAGATTATAACTTCTCAGAAGCCTGAATAGAATTACAAGCATTCACAAAAAATGAATTTTGTGATTATTATATAGAGGAATTTAAAATAACAAAAGATAAATCAAAATTTTGAAATGATGTTATAACTTATACATTAAATAAATTATTAAAATTATGGCATCCATACATTCCATTTGTTTCAGAAGAAATTTATAATAAACTTTGATTTGAAGGAGATTTAATTATTGCAAATTGGGGAAAAGTCAATATAAAAAGAAATGAATCTATAGAAAAAGATAATAAATTAATTATTGAGATAATAAAAGAAATAAGAAGATTAAGGGCAGATAATAATATAATGCCAAGTAAAACTATTTGATTGCAAATCTATGCTAAAAATAAAAATGCTGAAATAATAACTGAAGTAATTGATTTAATTTGATCAATTGTAAAAGCTGAAAAATATGAATTAGTAAATAAAAAACCAAATGATGAAAATCTAGCTTATTGAGTAATAAAAGCATGAGTTGAGGTTTATGTAGATTTAGAAAATGCTCTTGATTTAGAAAAAGAAATTGAAAGACTAAAAGAACAAATTATTGATACAAAAGAATATATAGCTATTTTGGATAAAAAATTATTAAATGAATCCTTTGTAAGAAATGCTCCAGAACATTTAGTAAGAGCTGAAATGGATAAAAAAGCAAAAGCTCAAGATAAATTAAATAAACTTGAAGAAAAGTTATCTAAACTACAAAAATAGAAAAACAAAAGCTAAAATAGCTTTTGTTTTTTGATAATATAAAAATTATATTTATTATATAAAAGTATATATTATTTATAAACTATTAAGTATGAAAAAAATAATTTTTATTCTTCTATTTTTATTATTAATAAAAATAAATGTATTTGCATTAGATCAAAATCAAAATAAACCTGATATTCAGACTTTATCATACACTTGATACTATCAACAAGATAAAGAAATAGAACTAAGAGGTAGTTATTTAGATAATTGTAAAATAAATAATATAAATAATTTACCTATAAATTATTTATATAAAAATAACTCATTTATTTTTAATGTAAAACAATTAAAAAATAGTTTTACTAATTTAAAAATAAAATTAATTTGTAATCAAATAAATTATATTTTTAATAAAAATATACCTTATATTGATAATTATGAAATCACAAAAGATAAAAAAAATTGAGATATAGTTACAATAAAATGAAAAAATTTTTGAGAAAATCCTCAAGTTTTTATTTGAAATAAAAATTTTAAAATATTAAATAAAAATAAAGATAATTTACTTGTAGTAAAATTGAATAATAATATATCAAATAATCAGCTATATATTCAAAATGATTCTTTAAAATCAAATTTAATAAACCTTCCTATACAAGTTCCTAAAATAGATTATATTCAAAGTGATAATTGATTTTCTCAAGGAACTACTTTAAAAATTTATTTTAAGAACTTAACATATTGATCAGACCTTTGATTATTAATCAATAATAAAAAAATAAATATTTTAAAAAAAGATTATCATAATAATTACATAGAATATAAAGTAGATGATTTTTTAATTTGAAATAATAAAATTCAACTTGAAAAAGATTGATTTAAATCAAATATTATAAATATAAACATATATCCTAAAACACCAATAATAAAATCAATAGTTCCATGAATAAATAATAAATGAAAAGCTATTTATAAAATAATTGGTCAAAATTTCATAAATAATAAAGAAAATTTTTCTGTTTACTTATTTGATAACAAAAAACTTAATATAGAAAAAATTGAATCAAATCAAATAATTGTTTCTGCTCCTGATTTATCATATTGAAATAACTTTTTTTATATCATCAATGATTGAATTATTTCAAATATATATAATTATAAAAAAAAGATAATTAATATACCTAGTTTTACAAATATAATTAATGATTGAATTAATTATGTTTCTTCAGGAAGTAATATCTTTAAACTTTCAATATATAGAATTTTAAAAATTTGAGTAAGTAAATTTAATAAAAATATTGATAATATTTTTATTAATTGAAATAAAGTTTCAAATGTTGAAATAAAATGATGAATAATAAAAGTTCTTATAAATCAAAGTATAAATAAATGAAAAATAACTTTATCTAGAAATAATCAAAAATTAGATATATTAAAAACTTTTGATTTTGAATATCAAGATCATCCAAGTATTTCATATATAAAAATATGAAATAAATTGAAAGCTTGAACTCAAGTAACTATTTATTGAGATAACTTTTCATATTCTAATATTAATTCAAATAATTTTTTTAGAAAAAAAGATTGAACAAAATTAGATATAACTGTTACTGATAAAGAAATTACTTGATATCTAACAAATGATTTCAATAAAAACACTGACAGTAGTATATCTATCTCAAATAATTGATTGAATACATCATTAAATTTTAATTTATCTAAAGTTGATAATCCTACAAAAATAAATTGAAAAACAATAATAAAATCAATTTCTACACTTAAAAATTGAGTAATTTATAAAATTGGAGATAAATTAAATATAATCTGAAAATATTTTCATCCTAATGATAAAATTTTTATTGATAATAACTTATTAGCTTCTGAATATTTATCTCCTACAAATATTCAAATAAGGTTACCAGATAATAATAAATTTTTATGAATTCATAGACTTAGTATTAAAAACTCATCTTGAATAGAATCAGATTTATGAAATATTTTTATTTATAGTAAAAATGATATTCCTAGTGTTGAAATAAATGAAGATAAAATAGATAATAATAAAATAACCATAAATAATGTAACCCATAAAAATAATAATAAATTAATTTTAAATTATAAAATAGATAATAAATTTTATGATATACAAGTAAATAAAGTTATTTTTAAAATAAAAAATTTTGATAAGAACAATTTTTATCCTACATTTAAATTAATTAATGATTCAAATAATTCAAACATAGAATCAATAGATAAAAACTGATATATAATATTTAAAACACCTTTTATTATTCCCAAAAATATAAATCAGAAAACAAGTTTTTCTCTTCAAAATGATTCAGATTTTATGAAAATAATGAAACTAGATATAGAATTATATAGTATTGAATGAATATATCATGATATAAATTGAAATGAAAAAAAATTCACAAATTTTAAGATAAATAATAATAATGATATTTTTTATATAAATTATACTAAAAATTTTAGTTGTATAGATTCTGAAAATAAATTAATAAATTGTAATGATTTTGTAAATTATAAATCTACTACTACTAATAATAATAATATAAAAACCAAAGTTCAAATTATTCCACCTAACATACCTAAAATTACAAATACAAAATCAAACATATCATTGATAAGGGAATATGCTCAAGCAAAACATATTTTAGAAAAAAGCATAAGATGAAAAAAAATAATTTTAGTTTTAAATAGGTTTTTAACTAAAAATAAAAATAATTTAAATACACTAAATACATTAAAAATAAAAATTCAAAATATAAAAACAAAAATTCAAAATAAAAATTGAGTAAAATATTTTTTCATGAAAAATATAATTAATTATCTAAATTGGAAATTATATGTTCAAATAAAAAATATCCTTGAACAACAAGGAAAATAAAACCTATTTTTTAGGTTTTATTTTGATTTAATATATATTTTTACTATAATCTCTTAAGTTTTAGAAATTAATTATAAAAAATTATGCAAATAGGTATTGTTGGTCTACCAAATGTAGGGAAGTCTACATTATTTAATGCTTTAACAAAAAATTATAGTGCAGATGCACAAAATTTTCCATTTTGTACTATTGAACCAAATGTTGGTATAGTTAATGTAAATGATCCAAGATTAGAACAAATAAGGAAAGTTATAGGATGAGAAAAAATAGTTCCAGCTACAACAGAATTTATTGATATTGCTGGTATTGTAGAATGAGCAAGTAAATGAGAATGACTTTGAAATAAATTTCTTGCAAATATTAGACAAGCTGATGCAATTTTACAAGTAGTAAGAGTTTTTCAAGATGATGATATAATCCATGTAAATTGAAAAGTTGATCCTAAGTTTGATATAGAAGTAATTAATGCTGAATTAATTATGGCAGATATTGAAACTGTAGAAAAAAGATTAGCTTCTGATAGAAAAAAAGCAAAATCAGATAAAAAAATGCAAGCAGTAATTGAAACTTATGAAAAAATATTAAACTGACTTAATGAATGAAAAATAGTTTCAAATATGTGATTAAATCAAGAAGAATTAGATTCTATTTCTGATTTACATCTACTTACAAATAAACAATTTGTATATGCTTGTAATGTTTCAGAAGATATGATGGATACTCCAGAAGAAGAACTACAAAATATTTTATGACTTGATAAAAATCAAACAGTAATTCCAATATGTGCTAAATTAGAAGCAGATATGGTTGAAATGACTCCAGAAGAAAAAAATGAATTTTTAACTGAAATGTGATTAAAAACAACTTGACTTGATGATTTAATAAAAGCTAGTTATGATGCACTTGGACTTATGTATTATTTTACAGCATGAGTAAAGGAAGTAAGAGCATGGACAATTAAGAAATGATGGACAGCTCCTCAAGCAGCTTGAGTAATACATACTGACTTTGAAAAATGATTTATTAAAGCAGATAAAGTAAATTGGAAAGATTTAGTAGAAAATGGCTGATGGGCAGCAGCTAGAGAAGCTTGAAAAGTATCTTTAGAAGGAAAAGAATATGTGGTTGCTGATTGAGATGTATTATTATTTAAGTTCAATAACTAAAAAGACTTTTTAAAAAGTCTTTTTTTTTAGAAAAATATTTTTTTATTTTATATATTTTAAACTAGAATGTAGGGAATAAAACTTGCTTTTTTTATTTTTTATATTATAAATATATATCTAAAAATATATTATAAAATAAAAAACAATGAGTTTAAAACTTGAACATGATTTTCAAAACTGAATAAAGACAAAAGTTGATTGAGATTTTTTTGAATGTAGTTTCTGAAATAAAGATGAAACTCTTGATAAATTGGAATTACTTCAATTATCAAAAGAAAATAAATCAAAAGTTATTTGAATAAATGCAACTGCTCATTCAAATAAAATAATATCAGTAAATGCTGAAAATATAAAGAATCAAACAAGATTATTAAAATGATGAATAGATTGAGTTATAATTACAAATATAGAAAAAACAAAAGATAAAATATCTTTAATATTATGAGTTGCAGATTGTGCTACTATCTCTATAGTATCTCAATCTTGAAATACCATGTGACTTATACATGCATGACATAAATGAACATCCAATGATATAATATGAAATCTAATAAATAAACTTGAAAATATAAAAGATTGAAAAATAGAAGAATATAAAATTTATATTGCTCCTATGGCTTGAGATAATTTTGAATTTGATGAAGAATTATATTTTCAAAATTTTCAAAATTTATGTGATAATTATAAATTACATAGTTGAAAATATTTCATACCAACAACTAATTGAAAATGAAATCTAGATTTAAAATCATTAATAAATGATTTATTAATTGAAAATTGAATATCATCAAAAAATATATTTTTTGAACCAATAGATACTAATTCTACAGATAATAATTGGCCAAGTTATAGACAAACATGAACTACTAAAAGAATTTTAGTCTCACTTAATAAAAAATAAGAAACTCTATAAAATAGAGTTTTCTTTTATTTTAAAATAAAATCATTATATTTTATAGTATTATTATTAATTTTTTTATAATTTTTAAATAGATATTTCCAAGTATTAAAAACTATTTTTAAATTTCATTTTTTAGTTTTTCAAATATATAGTCATCTAAAAAATTCTCAATAAATATAAAAAAATAAATTTAAATAAGAATTATTATACAAACAAGTTTTCCAAAAAATATATCTATATATAATCATCATTTTTATTTCAGAACCTGTAGTTATTCTATTTTGATTTGATTTTATATGATTAAAAATCAAATCTGGAATAAATTTTATAGATCATTCTCAATATTTTTTAAATACCTGATAAGAAAAAAAAACATCTTCTCAAAAACTCCATCTTTCAAAATTTCAGGGAAAACTAAAAAATTCAAAAACTTCTTTTTTTACAATCATTGTTCCAGAAGCCCACTGACTATCAACTATTTTATCAAAATTAAGTCTTACAATATTTTGCCCATTTTTTAAAACTATTCTTTTATTTCAAAAGATATCTTGATAAGTCAACACTCTTATCATTTTTTTAAAAAAATTAATTTTAGGAATGAATGCATTTTTATCTCTTCAAGAAACTATTTTTACAGACTCATTTTCTTTTAAATAATCATAAGCTTTTTTGATATAATCTTTATCTATTTGTAAATCATCATCTATAAAAAGCAATATACTTCAAGAAGATTTTTTAACTCAAAAATTTCTTGCTTTTGAAGCAGATTTTTCATCTAAAAAATAAATTTTAAAATTAAAATTAATATTTTTTAATATTTCTTTTGTTTTTTCTATATTTCATTGTTCAATTATTATTATTTCATCTGGTTTTTCAGTATTATTTAAAATAGCTTTTATTGATTTTTCTAAAAGCTTTTGTCTATTAAGAGTAGGAATAATTATACTAATCATTATTTTTTCTTTTAAAATAATTGAATAAAAATCTTTTTTATATATTCTATACTAAATTTTATATTTGCAATTTATTTTATTTTTTATGTTGAAAAAAATAGCTAGTAATACTATAGCTCAAATAATATCAAAAATTGGAACTGCTTTGATTTCAATAGTATTAATTGGTATACTTACAAATTATTTAACTGTTGAACTATTTGGTACATATAATAAAGTTTATAATTATATATATATTTTTTCTTTTTTAGTAGATTTATGATTATATGCAATAACTATAAAAGAGATAAGTGCAAATAAAAAAAATACTAGTTATATTTTTTGAAATATACTTACATTAAGATTATTAACTTGATTATTTGTTATTATTGCAGCACCAACAATAGCTTATTTTCTCCCTTGATATAATTCTAGTATAATTATAGAATCAATTATTATACTTGGATTTTTTGCTCTTTTTTCACTTATAAATTCAAGTATGCTTGCTTTAATGCAAGCATATATGAAAATAGAATATTCACTTTTTTCTGTAATAACTTGAAAATTAGTAATATTATGACTTGTTGTTTATATTACTAAAAATCTTTTTACTAACCCCCATATATACTGATACAATAAACCTTTTCTAGCTATAATGCTTGCTTGAATGATTTGAATAGCAATTAATGCATTCTTAAATTACTTATATGCTAGAAAAATAACCCATATAAAATTATTTTTTGATTGGAAATATATAAAGCATATCTTTTTTACAAGCCTTCCATATTGATTAGCTTTATTTCTAAGTGTT
This sequence comes from Candidatus Altimarinota bacterium, assembly GCA_027019405.1. Classification (GTDB taxonomy): domain Bacteria; phylum Patescibacteriota; class Gracilibacteria; order BD1-5; family UBA6164; genus JALUWO01. The sequence goes on from JALUWO010000017.1 coordinate 26,951, forward strand.
GTTTACACAAAAATAGATATAGTATTACTTAGTTTAGTAGAACATTGAGCTATTGCTGAAAGAAGTATTGCATTATATAGTCTACCATTAAAAATAATGGATGTTTTTATGATGATGGGAGCCTTTTTACTAAATTCTCTATTACCTAGTTTAAGTGAAGCTTACAAAGAAAAGAAATTAGATAAAATACAAAATATCTCTCAAAATACATTTAAATTATTATTTGCTTTTTGAGTTTGAATAATTTCACTTTGAATTGTTTTTAAAGATTATATAGTAAACTTAATAGCAAATCCAAATTATTTAGAAGTTACTCCTTTAAATCAATATACTTCTGCAGATGCTTTCAATATAGTTTTTTTTATGCTATTATTTTTCTATTTATGACTTGTTTTTTCATATTTATTAGTTGCAACAGAAAGACAAAATAGATTATTAAAAATAAGCATAATATTAACTTTAGTAAATATTATCTGAAATATATTATTGATTCCAAAATTTAGCTTTGTTTGAGCCTGATTAGTTACAGTATTTACCCAAATTATTTTTCTATTTTTAACTTATTTTTATTCAAAAGATATAATAAAATTTAAATTTCCTATTAAATTTATGTTTATTGTAACTATTATTTGAATATTTATTTATTTTATTTCATACTTTTTAATTACAAAATTAAGTTTATGATGATATTATAACTTAATTTATTGATTTTGAATTTTTGGAATTTATAGTTATATATTATGATATAGGGAATATAAAGAAATTAAAAAAGCTTAAATCTAAGCTTTTTTTCTAAATTTTGCAATAAAAAATCATTCACTTATTTCACTAGGAAGTAATCTAATACTTTTAGATACTTCTTTTTTAAAAATATATTTTTTATAACTTATTATTCATTTTTTTGAAATTTCTTTTAGTCATTCTTGATTAAAATATTCTCATATATCAACTATTTCAAGTTCAGGAAAATTTATAAGTAAATAATGAACTATTCCTTCATTTTCTAAAGGATCTAAAGTACAAGTAGAATAAATCAATTCTCATCAAGTTTTTAATAAATTTATTGTATTTTTTAAAATATCTTGTTGTAATTTATAATTTCTTTTATTTATTCAAGATTTTTCTAGATATTTATATGATTTTTCTTTTTCTAAATTAATTCTTCCCTCAGCAGAGCAAGGAAGATCAGCTATTATTATGTCAAAGAAATTACTTGAAAATTCTTTTTTTAATTCTCTAGCATCTAGGTTTAATAATTCTATATTTTTTACTCCTTGCTTTTTTATAGTATAAGCTAATTTATCAAATCTAATTTTATTAAGTTCATTTGCATAAATTTTAGTTTCAGGATATATACAAGCAATTTGTGTTGTTTTTCATCCTGGAGCAGCAGTTAAATCTAAAATATTATTAGATTTTTCTATATCAATCAAAAAAGCTGGAATCTGACTAGTTATTCATTGAACATAAATATATCCATTCTTAAAAGACTTAGTTTCAGATAATTTTATATTTCAAATCTCTTCTATAAAATAAGCATCTTTTAAAAAACTAATCTTTTTCAGTTTATATCAATAACTTTTTAATTCATCTAAAGCATTAAAATCATTTTTACAAGAATTTAACCTAAAAGTAGTCTTTCTTTTTGTATTAAATCATTTTTCAATTTTATTTAATTCCTCTTTAGAATAAATTAACTTTAATTTTTCTAAAAAATTTTTATCTAATTTTTTCATATCTATTATTTTATTTATTTTTTATTAATTTTTTCTTCCAATTCTGCATTTTTTTCTTCCATATATTTCATAAATTCCTTTTTCTTGAAAAAATATATATAAATTCAAGTTAATATAAGCACTCCAGTTAATACATATCAAAAATAATCTATAATTGTCTCATAATAAGCAGCAAACAATACTCAAAGTATTACTATAGTAGTAGCCCGGATAATTGATCAAATTATATTTGAAATCCAAAAAACTTTTGTACTCATTCACATAGAACCTGCTATAAAAGGAACAAAAGCTCTAGTAAAATTATGAAATTTTCAAAATATAATTCAAAAAGGTCACCACTTTTTTACTCAAGATTTTAAATATTTTACTTCAGTCTTTCATACTCACATCCATACTCCATATTTTTCAAAGAAACTATCTCAATAATGTCTTCATAAAATAAAACCTATATAATTTGATATAATGGCTCAAATAGAAGCAAGTCCAATTACATAATATATATTTTGACTATCCATATTTGCAAAAAAACCTCATACTATCAGCAATATATTTTGACCTGGAACAACTACTCAGAGTAAGGGAAAAGATTCAATAAGTCACATTAAAAAAACTATAACATAATTCCAATATCAAAGATAATTAATTATTCATTTTAACCATTCTATAACTTCTTTTATCAATTCAGGTTTTACAAAAGCTAAAATAGCTAATATAAAAGTTAAAGCAATCAAAAATTTCAAAAATAAATCTCATATTTTTTTAAAAAAGTTTTTCATTGTATTGTTATTTATAATATATTTTTTTAAAGATTATCTTAAAAACTTTATTTTACAAGTTAAATAACTTGATTTTTTATTTTTTTAAATACAATTATCAAGTATTATTTATAATTAAAATAAAATGAAGTTAAACACTATTAAACATAAAAAGATATATTTTGCTATTTCTTGAACTTTTATGATATTATCTGCTTTGATATTTTTTACAGCAAAATTAAATTATTGAATAGATATGACTTGAGGTACAAGTGCTGAATACAGTTATACTTGAAATATAAACATACCAGAAGCTAGAACAAATATAGAAAAAGCTTCAAAAGAAGTAACTTTAAGTTGAACTCAAATCATAAACTGAATAAATATCTATAAAATATCATGAGAGAAAAAACTTACAGTTATAACTTGATATGAGACAAATGTAGATGCAAAAACTTTGGATAAAATCAAAAATTCTTTTAGATCAAAAACTTTAGATATTTTAAAAAAGCAAAATAAATCAATTGAAGAAACTAGTTATACAAATATTGGTAAAAGTTTCTGAGATTATATTAAAAATACAGCTATTCTTACATTGATTTTAGCAATAATATGAATTACTATATATGTTGCTTGGGCTTTTTCTGCTGTAGCTTCAGGGATATCTACAATGAGTTTTTCAATTATCACAATTTTAACATTATTTCATGATGTATTAATTGCAACATGATTATATATAATTACTTCACTCTATTTTCCAGAATTCAAAATTGATACATTTTTTATAACTGCATTATTAACAATTCTTGGTTATTCAATAAATGATACAATTGTAGTTTTTGATAGAATAAGATGAAATTTAAGAACTTTTGCTTGAAAAAAATGACATAATTTAGAAGAAATAATAGAAACATCTATTGATGAAACTTTAAGAAGAAGTTTATTTACAAGTTTAACTGTAATTTTTGTACTTACAACTATTTTCTTATTTTGACCTGAATCAATAAACTGATTTATATTAGCTATGATATTTGGTACTGTAGTTGGTACATATAGTTCAATTTTTATTGCTTCACCTCTTTTATATGAGTTCAATAAATCAAAAGATTTAAGCCAATATAAAGAAAAAACTTATAATCCAGAAGATAAAATAGTAGTATAGTTATGAATTTAATTTTAAGAACATTAAAAGATTATTTAAAATCAGAAAAAAAGATTAAGTATTATTTCTTAATCTTTTTTTGAGTAATTGTATCATGAGTTTGAATAATAGAACCTTTCTTTATGAAAGAAATTATATGATGAATAGAAAAATATATAAAAACTAATGATTTTAATTTAATCTTTTTTATTAAAATCTTTTCATATTGGGCTATTTTTATAATATTAATAACTATATCTAGAGCAATTTATTTATTTTGAATAAATAAATTATTATTAAAAGGTCATGCTCAAATTTATAAAAAACAAGCTGAAAAGCTTATAAATATATCATATAATTCATACCTAAATAAAAAACAAGGAGAAATATATAAAATTTTTGATAGAGGAATGGAATGGTCTTTTTTCTTTTTAGATCAATTACTTACAAAATTTCTTGATGTATTTGTATCTTTAGTGTTAATATTGTCTGTACTTATTTATATTAATTTCTATATGGCTATTGCTACAATAGCTATGGTACCAGTTATGATTTTTATCTGATTGTATATAAATAAAAAAACATTAAATATACAAAAAAAAGTAAATGATAAGCGGGATAATGCATACTGAGAATTATCTGATAGTTTAACTAATTTATGATTAGTTAAAACTCTTACCTTAGAAAAAATAATCCAAAAATCAATAAATAAAAAAATTGATTATGCAAATAGTAATCAATTATTAGTAACAAAAAGATGGGTTGTTTCTGATATTTATACAAGTATATTGGTAATGATATCTAGATTTTTAGTATTATCCTTATGAATATATTTATTAATCAACAATAGGCTTGATTTTGCAACTCTATTCTTATTTTTTAGTTTTATTTGATATATATATTTTCCACTTAGTTTTATTTTTAATTCATTAAAAAATATACAAAAACAATTAACTTGAATAGAAAAATTTTATAAACTTTTTGATGAACTAAATTATGATAAAGACAGTTGAAATAAAAAAATAGAAGACATAAAATGAAAAATAGAACTTAAAAATATAAATTTTTGATACAATAAAAAAAAGCAAATTTTAAAAAATATAAATTTAAAAATAAATCCTTGAGAAAAAATTGCTTTAGTCTGAAATACTTGAGCAGGAAAATCTACAATTGTAAATCTACTTTTTAGATTTTGGGATGTAGATTCTTGAGAAATATTAATAGATTGAGAAAATATAAAAGAAATATCAAAAGAATCTCTAAGAAAAAACATAGGTCTTGTAATGCAAGATAATAGTCTTTTTAATACTTCAATAAAAGAAAATCTATTATTTGCAAAACAAAATGCAACAAAAGAAGAATTAGATACAGCAATTAAACTAGCTCAAGCAGATTTTGTATATGATTTAAAAGATTGATTAGATACAATTATATGAGAAAGATGATTAAAATTAAGTTGAGGAGAAAAACAAAGATTAAGTATAGCAAGATTATTTTTAAAAAATCCTAAGATATTAGTACTTGATGAAGCAACTTCAGCACTTGATAATAAAACTGAAAAATTAATACAAAAAGCACTTGATAATCTTATGAAAGGAAGAACTTCTATAATCATAGCCCATAGACTTTCAACTATACAAAATGCTACAAAAATTTATATGTTGGAAAACTGAAAAATAATTGAAGAATGAAAATATGATGAACTAATGAATAGAAAAACAAAATTTTATCAATTAGCAAATCCAGAACATTTAATTTTAAATTAATCATTCTTTTAATAAATAAAAAAGATGGATTTTAGTCTATTTTAATAATAGCAAGGCTCCATCAAAAACCAATTACCTGAAGAGTTATCCTCTTCTAAAAAAATTATATAATAATTTTAAATATATGTCAAAAAATCATATACAACATCTAGCAATTATAATGGATTGAAACAGAAGATGGGCTAGAAATAAATGAATACCAGCTTTTATAGGACATAAAGCTTGAGCTGATAATGTAGTAAAAATAACAGAATATGCAGATAAACTTTGAATAAATTTTTTAACTTTATGGGCCTTAAGTGTAGATAATCTAAATAAAAGAGATGATGATGAAGTAAAAAAAATTATCAAACTTATAAATTCTATTGAAACATACTTAGAAAAAATGAAAATTGAAAATTTAAGATTTGAAACAATAGGAAATATAGAAAACCTTCCTATAAAATCTCAAGAAATATTAAAAAGAGTCAAACAAACAACTAAAAACAATACTTGAATAACCTTAACTTTAGCTTTAATCTATTGATGACAAGATGAGATAATAAGAGCAACTAAAAAAATAATAAAAGCTTGACTTGAACCAGAAAAATTAACAAAAGAAGAATTCAAAAAATATCTTGATACTAACTTCTTACCAAATCCAGATTTAATTATAAGAACTGGTTGAGATATAAGACATTCTTGATTTTTGCTATATGATTCAGAATATTCTGAATACTACTTTACTCCTAAAAAATGGCCAGAGTTTGATGAAAAAGAATTTGATAAAGCTATAGAAAGTTTTAATAATTCTAAAAGAAATTTTGGAAAATAAAGAATAATTTATAAAACTATATTATGCTTCCAACTTGGTATATACAGTATAAAAAACTAATAGATAATTCAGTAAAAAAATATTTAACTGAATATTTCAAAGATGAAAAAAATCCTTGACTTGATATAATAAAAGAAGCTAGTTTATATGCTTGTAAATGATGAAAAAGAATTAGAAGTATTTTAGCTTTGGAATTTTATTTAATTTTTTCTAAAAAAAAGCTTGAAAACTTAGAAAAAAATGATGATATTATAAAATTTTGTATAGCTTTAGAATTACTTCATGCTTATAGTCTTGTTCATGATGATTTACCAGCTATGGATAATGATGAATATAGAAGATGAGATTTAACTGTTTGGAAAAAATACTGAGAAGCAAATGCTATTTTAGCTGGAGATTTATTAAATAGTCTTGCTTTTCAAGTACTATGAGAAATAAATTTAAATGTATTAACCTATTATTTTGGACAAGCAGTTTGATTACATTGAATGCTTTGAGGTCAAGTTCTTGATTTATATTATGAAAAAAATCCAGATAAATTAAATCTAGAAAATTTAATAGAAATTCATAATAAAAAAACTTGAGCTTTGATAGAAGTTTCAGTTTTAGGTTGAATTTTTATAGCAGAAAAAAATCATACTTTTGTAAAAGATGAACAATCAAATAATATAAAAAAATACCTAGATTTTTGAAAAAAAATAGGTCTAGCATTTCAAGTAAAAGATGATTTACTTGATGTAGAATGAAATTTAGAAGAAACAGGGAAGAGTGTATGAGATTGAGAAGAAAAATGATTTGTATATTTTTTATGAATAAAAGAAACTCATAAATATCTAGATAATTTAATTAATGATTGCAAAGAAATAATAAAAAATTTAAATTCAGAAAAATTAAATTTTTTAGTAGAATATATAGGAAATAGAAAAAAATAAAATATAAATTAAAAAAGTCAGTTTTTAAACTGACTTTTTTAATTTATATCAACAATTTTTACAAAATTTTGCATCATTTTCATTTGAAGTTCAACATTTTCTACAAGTATTTTCTTTACTTGTTAAGTTTATAATTTTTGTTGATTCTATAAAAATTATCACTGTAATAGTTGATAAAATTGTTACAAGCATAGGTCAAAGAAACATTAAAATAGTTGCTAAAACTTTTGATATAGTTAATGTTGGAACCATATCTCAATATCAAACAGTTGTCATAGTAACAACTCACCACCATAAAGTAGCTGGAATAGAAGAGAATACTTCTTTATTTCAAAAATTAAATTCAAGTAAATATATAATAGTAGAGAAAAATATTAATACAATTCAAATAACAAATATTGCTGCAAGATATTCAATTTTATGTGTTTTTAATCATTTTAATAATTTCAAAGCTATTGGAACTTTTTCTATTAATTCAAATATTCTAAAAACTCTAAAAATTCTAAATATTGCAAAAATAGTATAATGATCAATTCAATAAACTATTACTAAATAGAAAAATGGAGCAAAACTCAAAAAATCAAAAATATTTAATATTCTAAATAAAAATCATATTTTTTTATCACTAAAATACCATCTATAAAAATATTCTATAGCAAAAACTATACTGATAAATAAATCAAGTATAAATATAGTATTATGATATTTACTTGAGAATCATGGAACTGTATCAAGTCATACTAAAATAACTGATACAAAAATCAAAATTATAATCAAATAATTTGCCCATAATCACAATGTAGTATTTGTATCTTCAAATAAAGTATTTTTATCTTCATCTGAAATAATATATCATCAATTATTATTTTTTGTGAGTAATATTTTTTCTTTTGTTTTCTTAATAAATCAAAACATATTATATATTTATTTATATTTTTGTTATTATATCATACTTTTTATAAAAAATAAAAAATAGAGTATTTTTATTTACTCTATTTTTTATTTTTTTATAACCTTATCTATTAATCAATATTTTTTAGCCTCTTCAGCTGTCATAAAATTATCTCTATCACAATCTTTCTCTACCTGTTTAATATCTTTTCAAGTATGTTTAGCTAATATTCTATATAATCTATCTCAAGTTTTTACTATATGTTCTGCTGCAAGTTTTATATCTGTAGCTTGTCATTCAGCTCCACCAAGAGGTTGGTGAATCATTATTTCACTATGAGGAAGAGCATACCTATGTCATGCTTCTCATCAAGCTAAAATAATTGATCACATTGAGGCAGATAAACCAATAGAAACAGTATGAACGGGACAAGAAACAAATTGCATTGTATCATAAATTGCAAGTCAAGCTGTAACATGTCATCCTGGAGAATTAACATAAAGTGTTATTGGAGCTTTAGGATCTTGTTTTTGTAAAAAAAGTAATTGAGCAATTACTGTATTTGCTACAGCTGAATCAATTGCTTCTCATAAAAAAATTATCCTATCTTCTAAAAGCCTAGAATAAATATCATATGCTCTTTCTCAACTTGGAGTTTTATCAATTACTGTTGGAATTAAAGTACTTGTTAATATCTTATCTGTTTTTCAAATATGTGTCATTTTCAATATTTAATTATATAATATCTTACATAAACATTATAACAAAAAATAAAAAAAATAGAAAATAAAATAAGTTTTTTTTGCTTTACAAAGTAAATAAAGTGTATAAAATAAAATAAATTTAATCCTTAAATAAAATAAATGACTGTAGTTACAAGATTTGCACCAAGTCCAACTTGATATGTACATATTTGAAGTTTAAGAACTGTATTGTATAATTATTTATTTGCAAAAAAGAATAATGGTAAATTTTTAGTAAGAATTGAAGATACTGATAGAACAAGATTAGTAGAAGGAAGTGTTGAAAATATGCTGGAAGTTTTAGCCTCAGTTTGACTTATTCCTGATGAATGACCAAATAATCCTTGAGACAGATGACCATATTACCAATCTGAAAGACTTGATATTTATAAAAAATATATTCAAGAACTTATAGATAAAGATAAAGCATATTATTGTTTTTGTAGTCCTGAAAGACTTACAAAACTAAGAGAGGAACAACAATCTTTATGATTACCAACAAAATATGATAAAAAATGTAGATACTTATCAAAAGAAGAGATACAAAAAAAACTTGATGCTTGAGAACCTCATACTGTAAGATTAAAAGTTCCTGATAATACAATTATTGAATTTAATGATTTAGTAAAAGGTAAAATCAAAGTTCCTTCAAAAGATATTGATGAACAAGTTTTATTGAAAACTGACTGATTTCCAACTTATCATTTAGCTAATGTAGTAGATGATCATCTAATGTGAGTTACACATGTTATAAGATGAGATGAATGGACTCCAAGTACACCAAAACATGTAATTATGTATGATGCTTTTTGATGGGAAAAACCTGTTTTTGCACATATTCCACTATTATTATGAACAGATAAAAAGAAATTATCAAAAAGAACATGAGATGTTGCTGTTGAAAAATATTTAGAACATTGATATCTAACTGAAAGTTTAATAAACTATATTGCTCTTTTAGGTTGGAATCCAAAAACTACTGAAGAATTTTTCTCAATGAATGAATTAATTGAAAGATTTGATTTAAGACAAGTCCATAAAGCATGAGCAGTTTTTGACGTTGAAAGATTAAAATTTTTTAATTCTCACTATTTAAAAACTCTAGATTTAAATTATTTATATAATAAATTGAAAACATATCTATCAAAATATGACAAAGATTTTTTTGATAAAATAAATACTTTTTGAGATGACTACAATAAAAAAATTCTAAATGAAATAAGAACAAAAATAAAGAAATTTGATGAATTCAAAGAAAATACTTATTATTTATACAATGAACCTAAAATTCCAAATAAAGAGCTACTTATTAATGAAAAAATGAAAATAAAAGATATTGATACAGTTAAAAAAGCATTAGAAATATCAATATATATAACAAAAAATAATAATGATTTTAATTCTATAGATGAAGTAAAAAATATATTTATAGAAAAGATAAAAGAAGCTGAAATGAAAAATTGACAAGTACTATGGCCAACTAGAGTAGCTCTAAGTTGAGAACAATTTTCTATTTGAGCATTAGAACTTATTTATATCTTATGAAATAAAAAGTCAACTGAAATTTTAACTAAAGTATTGAAAACATTATAAAAAAATGTTAGACTATAGTTATAATTAATTTAATAAAATATATATTATGAACTACCAAGCATTAAAATCTATGATTGAGAGTCTAATAAAATCATTTAAATGTCAAGAATGTCAAAGCAATATAACTGAAAAAAATATTGATATTGTTTGAGCAGCATGAAATAGTGTAAATATTGATATAGAATGTCCAAAATGTGCTAAACATACAATGGTAAAATCACAAATATTACAAATAGATGCAAGTAATATAAACTTACTTAAAGATAATTTAACAAAACTAAAAACAAACCTAGAAACACCAATAAAAGATGAAGAAATGATTAAACTAAGTAAAGATTTAAAAAATAGAAACATAAGTGCTAGTGATTTATTTTCAGATAAATAAAAAAGTTGAAAAAGAAACTAAAAAAACTATAATCTATTATAATAGATTATAGTTTTTTTAGTTATAAAAAATATGAAAAAAGTACTACTCTCAATAGTTATAATTATAGTTTTATATATAATAATTGTTTTTAAAGCTCCTATTATAGCAAATCAAATAGAAAAAATGATTTGATTATCTTGATTAAATGAAAAAATAAGAGATATAAAAAATAAACTTGATTATTTCTGAACAAAAGTCCCAACTAAAGATGATTTGCAAAAATATTATAGTTGAACATTAAATACTATTGATAAAACAAAAGAAAACATTGATAAATTAAGAAAAAAAGCTGATGATTTAAAAAATACTTATGATAAAACAAAAGATACTATAAATCAAGCATGAGAAAAATTGAACCAATTAAAAGATACTGCAAATAAAATCTGAGATGTAACAAATGATATAAATAAAATAATTAACTCAACTTGAGCTGTTAATTAAAAATTATTGTATAAAAAAATGAAGTTTTTATAAAAACTTCATTTTTTTATACATCAAATCAACTATAACTCATATCAAAACTTTTATTACAAACAGGGAAGTCTGCAATTATATTATTTAAAACAGCATATTCAAGTAAAGTCCAATTTACAAAACTTGGATCTTTAAATTTATAATAATTAATTTTTCAATTTTCTACATAAATAATTTGTAAATTTTCTCATCTATGTCATTCAGTTCTAGAAACAAAATATCAATCAGATAATTCTATTTTTTTATCTTTTTGTTTTTCTTCAAAATTTAATTTTTCTAATTTTTTTATAGATTTTTTTATGATTTTAAAACTTTGTTTTACTTCTTTTGCCCTTACATTAAATCTATCAAAACAATCACCATTTTCTCATAGAATACATTTAAAATCAAAATCTTCATAATAAGAATCTACTTGTCTAAAATCTATTTTTAATCAACTTGCTTTTGCTCAAAGTCATAAAGAAGAATGAACTAAAGCAGTTTCTTTTTTCACAATTCATGTAGTAAAAAGTCTATCATAGATTCAAGTAGAACTACTTGCAATATACAATAAATTCTTAAACCTATCATTTATTTTATCAATAGTTTTTAAAATCTTTTTAGATTTTTTTTCTGTTAAATTTATATTATTTTTTCAAAAATTTATTACTCAATCCAATAATCTATCTCAATATACTTTTTCATTTAATTTTAAAAATTCTTCTCTTATTTCCAAAAATCAATTTAATAAATATCCTTGTCATACATCATTTAAAATTGCTCAAATTGTCCATAAATGATTATAAATCCTTTCTAATTCTAAAGCTATAATTCTATTTAACTTAGTTAATTCTGAAACTTTCATTTTAGCAGATTGTTCTATAAGTTTAGCAAAAGTTAAACTTGTAGCTATTTTTGAATCTCAAGCTATTTCAGTTGATGCTTCTAATAATTGTTGTAAATCCGATTCTTTTGTAAAATAATTTTCAACTCATCTGTAAACCCAACCATTTTGAATATCCAAATTTAAAGTATCTTCACCATCAACTGTAAATCTAAAGTGACCAGGAGGAATAATTCAAGCATGTATAGGTCCAACTTGAACTTTTACTTCTCATTCAAATTTAGTTTCAGTAAAAATATACTCTTGTTTTTCTTTTACAATAGCTTTTCAAAGTTTCCTTTTTGGAAAATAATCTTTAGAAAAATTATGTAATCTTAAAATATGATTTTTAGATCAAGTAGTAGTTTTTCCATAAAAATCATAAATTTCATTTTCAAATAAATAAGCAGCATAATAAATATCTGATATTTTTGGAAGTTCTTCTTGGTTTGAATGTACACAAGTTAATAAAATTTCCTTTTCATCCAAAGTTAATAAAATCATTAACTCATCATTATTTTCATCAACTTCTCTTAAAAATTCTCATAAAAAATAATATCAATCATTTTTTAAAAGTTTTACTGCATCAAACACTTGTTTTAAAGTTTCAAATTTTTTAATTTGTAACATCTTGATTTTTTTAAAATATAAACAATACACTAACAATACTTCAAATTCACATAATCAAAGTAACTAAAATAGGAGTAAAGATACTATTAAAAGAAAAATTTTCTTTTATCAGCTTAGTATCAGTTCCATCTTTTTTCTTAAATAATTTAGAAAAATTTATAAGCATTCCTGAAAAAATTAATATAAAAGCAAATATAACAATAAAAGTTAACCATATATTTTTTATAAAAAGAGTATATATTAATCATATTTCAGAGATAAATAGAGGAGAGATTGGTACTCAAACAAGCATTAAAATTGATATTATTATAAATTTTGATGATACACTTTGATTTTTTAAAAGATCTGATATTTTCTCAAATTTACCTGTTTTTTGTTCTAGTAAAACATTTCATACTGACATAAAACTAGAAGTTTTTAAAAAACTATGTGCTATTAGATGTAGTAATCATAATTTTAAAGCAAGAGGACTACCTATTCATAAAGCCAAAGCTAATATTCACATATTTTCACTAGATGAATAAGCAAGAGTTCTTTTAAAATGTCTTTGATAAATTAATATAAATCCAGAATAAACTAATGTTATTATTCAAAAAGCAAGCAATACATTATTTGTAAAATCAGCTGTATTTAACAATATATCTACTATAATTTTTAACTTAAAAATTATATACAAAGCCAAAGGTAATAAAATAGAAGACATAAATGCTGAAACTGGAGTTGATGCTTTACCATGAGCATCTGGTAACCAACTATTCATAGGGAAAAGTCAAACTTTTGTACCAAATCAAACTAAAATAAAAATAAATGATAGCTTAACTAGTAAAGGATTAACATTCTCATAAGTAATTAGATTGAAATCTAAACTAGTAAGTCAAGAACTTATAAGCATTAAAATTCAAAACAATCATACTGTTAATCATACAGAACATAAAATAACATATTTCCAAGCAGCTTCCCAAGAAGTAGAAACACCATAAAAACTTATCAAAAATGTTGTAAAAATAGTAGTTGCTTCAAGTGCTATCCACATAACTAATATATTGTTTGTACTAGCTACAAATAGCATTGCAAAAACAAATAAATTTACAAATATATTATATTGTTTCAATCTTGAAAAACCTATAACTTTATGTTCAAATTCTTTTTTAAAATAATACACAGCATACCATCAAATCAAAAAAGCAAGTGTAGCAATCAATAATATAAATAAAGAATTTATATTATTATAATTTGAAAAATTTATATTATAATTACTAAAAAATATAGATAATTTATATGAATATCAAATTTTAAATAAATAAACAATAAAAAATGATAAAAATAAATAAACTATAGTTGATAACTTTAAAACAAAAAAACTAAATTTTTTATTTAAAATAAATGCAATTATACTTAAAACAATAGGTGTAAATAAAACTATGTAAAACATATCTTTCAATTTTATTATATAAAAATATTAGAAAACAATTTTTAATCTTTTAAATCTGATAATTTATCAATGTCTATACTTCAATAAACAGATCTTATTTTTAATGTTGAAATAATTAAAATTGCTAAACTCATTAAAATATCAACAATTATTCATAACTCTATATAAAAACTAACTCTTTCCAAAACAAGAAGTGATAATAAGAAAACTCAATTTTCAAGCTCTAAAAAACTCAATATATCTCAAATTAATTTTTTATGATTTGCAAAGTTTAAGAATCCTGAAACAAGCATAAACATAGCTCAAATAAAGATATAATTATTTGTTCAATATACTTTATTAGAGATAAAAACAATTATTAAAAGGGAAATGAAATAAAATATCAAATTTGTAAAAATACCAAATTTAAATTCTCTTTCTACAATTGGTAACTTTGATGTTTTTATAAAATGGTATAAAAAACTTGGTATCAGAAGTAATCTTATAAGTATAGCAAATATAAAAGATATAAATATAAATATATCACTTGTAAATTGTTTGTGATATATCATATAAAAAAATGATATTATGATTGCAACTTGAAAAATATAAATTTTTATAAAATTTTTATAATTTCATGTAACTCAAAGTATAAAAATTGTTAATACTAAAAGTAAAAATAAAATTTCTAACATTTTTTATTATTTTAAAAGATAAAAAGAGATAGTAATAAGTTCCAAAATAAGTAAAAATCAAAATACATTTTGATATTTAAATAATCTCATTTTTGTAATAAATGTTTCAAAAAAAGCTATAAAAACTAAAATAACTAAAACTTTCAAAACATATAATCAAAATAACTCAAAAGAATTTGTTAAAGAATAAGTATTATTCCAAACCAAAAATATAAGTAAGTTAACAAAAGCAATTAGATTTATTTTTGAAGCAATTTCCATAATTGCAAGTTTTGATCATGTTGTTTCTAAAAGCATTGCTTCATGTATCATTGTTAGCTCAAGATGTGTAGATGGATTATCAAAAGGAAATCTTTTATTTTCTGCCAATAAGATAGCAAATAAATTTACTGCTAAAATAAAAACAAAAAAACTAACTATTATATTTGAATTATTTTGTAAAAAACTAGCTATAGATACCAAGTCCATATTTCATCAAGCAAGAACCACAAAAGCTAAAATCACTAAAATAGTTACTGGCTCTACAATAGCTAGAACAAAAGCTTCTCTAGCTGCACCAAGTCATCAAAAATAAGTAGCATTATCCAATGCATAAAGCATTAAAAATACACTTCAAAGTCATAAAATATGAAATAATACAATTATATTTATATTTAATCAATTTCAGACAACTGGAATTAAAAATAAGAAAGTCAAACTTGTCATCAATATAATTAAAGGAGCAATAAAACTTACAAAACTTGTAAATTCTGACTTAAAATTAGATTTTTTAAATAATTTAATCAAATCATAATAAGTCTGAAAACAACTTAAAGTTTTTCTTCCATTTAATATATTTTTTATATTTTTTAAAAATACATCAAATAATGGAATTAAAAATAATACAATTATAAAAAATAATATATACATTTTTTAAATATTAATTAAATAAAACAATCACAACTAATAACAATAAAGCTAAAAACATATAAAATATATAACTTTGTATTTCTCAATTTTGTAAAGATTTAACCTTTTTAGCAATACTAGAAATAAATTTTAATACCTTAGCATAAAAATTATCAACAAAATATTTATTAATTGTAGAATATTCTATATTAGATAATTCTTTTTTATAAACTATTTCAGATTCTTTTTTAGAATTTTTACTTAAAATTTTTGATTCACCATAAATACTTGCAAATATTCTTCTAAGTGGTTGTATAAAAGCAGTACTAGTATATTGAGTTTTTGGTTCTATATAATTATAACCACAATTCCAAACTGGCATTTTCTTCTCTTTTTTTGATAAAACTTTATATAAAATATAACTTACTACAAAAAATACAGTCAATATTCATATAAGATATATAGGGGTATAGTTTAAATCTAGATTTCCAAAACTAAATAAGTTTCATTCAAATCTTATATTTAATATTTTTGAAACAATTAAATATATAAAACCAGGTAGTACAGCAAGTAAAACAATAGCCAACATCAAAACTCAGTAAGATATTTTTTCTCAAATTGATTTAATATCTTTATATTCCAAACTTATATCTCTTTTATTTCCCAAAAATGCTATTCAAAATACTTTTGTAAAACATATCAAAGATAATACAGCTGTTGCAGTTAAAGTAACAACTGATAAAATCAAAAGAAATTTAGTTACAATTGAACTTGAAATAACAACTGATTTAAATAATCAAACAAAAGTTAAAAATTCTGAATTAAAACCATTTAATGGCATTACTCATGCAATAGCTATACTTCAAACAAGAAAACTCAAAGCTAAAAAAGGAAAAGTTTTTATAAGTCATCCAAGTTTTGTATATTCATAAGTATTTGTTCTCTCTATCATTCAACCAGCAACTAAAAATAATAATCATTTAAAAATAGCATGATTAAAAGTATGATAAAGTGCAGCAAATATTCAAACAACAACTATAAAACCATTATGTAAATACATTCATAGCATACTTATAGCTATACCTAAAAATATAATTCAAACATTTTCTATTGTATGATATGCTAGTAATTTTTTGATATTGTGTTGTATAATAGCATAAAATACTCATAAAAATGATGAAATAGCTGCAATAAGTAAAGTTACTACAAACCAAGAAAATTGAACTTGTCAGTGAAAAAATATAAGTAAAAATTTAAGTATCATTAAAACTGGAAGTTTTACCATAAATCAACTCATAAGTGCTGAAACATTTGTTGGAGCAATTGGATGAGCCTTTGGTAACCAAATATGAATAGGGAATAATCAAGCTTTTGATCCAAATCATATTAAAGCTGCAAAAAATGATAAACTTGCTAAACTTTGAGTTAAACTAGCATTTCACCATTGTAAAAAAGAAGTACTATGAGTTGATATTATAAATGGTATAAATGATAAAAGAATAAAAAACATTCAAATATGAGTTATAATCAAATACCAAGCTCAATCTTTTAAAATTCATTTTTTTGTAGCTTCATGAACTACTAAAAAATAACTAGATACACTCATTATCTCCCAAAAAACTAAAAAAGTTATTGCTTCTGAAGAAATAATTACTCCAAGCATGGAAGTAACAAAAAGCAATAACATAATATAATAAAAATTTAATTTTTTTCAGTGTTTTAGATATTCTCCAAAATAAAAATCACTATAAAAACTTACAGCAAATCATAAAACTGCAAAAATCAAAAGAAAATAATTTTCTAAACTTTCTATATGAAATAAATTAAATAAATTTACTACAGAATTATGTAATAAATTATTTACTGAAAATATTCAAATCAATAAAAAAACTGTAGCTAAAGTATGATTTAATATCTTTACTTTTCTTAAACTATCAATTTTTAGAAAAAATGAAGCTAAAAATAATAATCCAAATAATATCAATATTGTTACTAACATATTATTTTATAAAATTAACTAAATAATTAAAAATATCTTTTGAAGAAGGATTTCAAGGAATTTCTAAATCAACTTTTCATAAAACTTCTTTCACACTTTTACAATCTTCAAATCTATTATCTCATTTTATAGCCTTATCTCCACAAGCTATAATAACTTTTGGATCAGGCACAACTTCATAAGCATCTTTTAAAGCTTTTTGCATATTTTTTGTAACTGCACCAACTACAAATATTCAATCAGCATGTTTTGGTGAAGCAGTAAAAGAGATATTGTATGATTCCAAACTAAATTGGGGTCACTCAAGAGAATATAATTCAGTCATAATTTCTTCATTATCTCCTACATCAATACATCTTAATTTTAATGATTTTTTTAATACTTTTGGAACTTTATTTTTAAGATCTAATTCTTCTGGTTTTACTTTTTTATTTTTCATTTTAGTAAAAACCTCTTTTGTAATGTTTATAAATGACATTTTTTTTTATTATACAATAAAAATTATAAGACAGAATTATAGACAAAGTTTTTTTTTGTCAAAAGAAAAAAGATAGTTTTTGAACTATCTTTTTTAATGATTTTTTATAAAAGTATTTACATCTCACACAGTTTTAATTCTATATTTTCAAGTTTCAGGATTATATTTAATTGTATAATGAGGTAGTTCTCATCAATTTAAGTGTTTTAATGTTGAAAGATAAGCCTCAAAAGAAATATTATCCAATTCTTCTTTATTTAATTGTATATTTATGTCTTCTATTTTATTTAATTCTTCCACAAATCTTGATAAAATATTTTTTTCTGCATTTCTATTATATACAAAATATTGAGATTCTTTTCATTTTTGAATAATAGATAATTTTTCAGGACTTCAAGTATTATCAATTAAAATAACTCACTCAGGATTATGTTCTCAATCTAGTATATCTAATTTCTTTTGTGCTTTATTTATTCTTCTTAAAAATTTCATAAAGTCTTCATATTTTTCTGGGATACTTAATGAATGAGATTTTTTATTAAAAGCAACATTACAATGTCAACAACCAATTTGTCATTTATTATTTATATTATGAGTATCACTATGTGTATAATAATTATCAAGTCATCAAATAGTAACAATCAAAGCTTCATAAATATCTTCTGAACTTATTTCTCATGACAATCATAATTTATTTATATAATGATATGCTGAAGCTAATAATCAATCAGAACCTCAAGGAATTGATACTCCTTTTTCTTGTTTTTCTTCTGTTCTATCATCTATACAATAAGTTGTATTTGGAGATAGTACATCATAATTATATGAAATAATATGATTTAAAACTTTATCTGGAATTTCTGATCATTCTTTAATTTCTATATCATTTTTATTTTCAATTATTCTTTTATAAAAAACAATTTTATCAATTTGTTTTTTTGTTAACTCAACATTAGGAGCTAATGGTTCTCTAGAAAAAGGTTTATATGCTTTTAATGAATCAATTTTTCATCATCAATCAACTTCCATATTTTATTTTTTAAAAATTAATGTTAGATTGTTATAGTACTTTAGTTTTATAAGTCAAATAAATTTTAACACATTTCTTAAATATACACAAAACAATTTTTTAAAAAATTGAATATTTTATTTTTTATATATAATTATATAAACTATTTTAATAAAAAATAAAAAATGAGAGATTTTTTAAATAAAATAAAATTAAAAATTAAAATAATAATATATATAAGTATTATTTTAATTTTACTTTTTTGAATTCTTTATTTTACAACTAGTTATTTTAAACAAATAACAAATGATACAAAAATTCTACTATCAAAACTAATAGAAATAATAAATTATCCTTTAATTACTTTCTGAACATCAAAAATAAGCATATCAAATATTTTTATTTTCCTTATTATAATTTATATAGGAATAAAAATAGCCTGATTTTATAAGATTTTTATATACAATATAAGAAAAAAATATAATAATAATTTATCATATTCAAATACAACTTTACTTGCAAATATAGGTTATTATACAATAATAACTATTGTACTTCTAACTTCTGTAAAAGTAATATGAATAGATCTTTCTAGTCTTACTATTATAGCTTGAGCATTATCAGTATGAATCTGATTCTGATTACAAAATATAGTCTCAAATTTTGTATCAGGTATAATACTTATGTTTGAAAAAAGTATAAAAGTAGGTGACTATATTGAATTATCAGATTGAACAAGTTGAACAATTCTTGATATAAAAATGAGATCAGTTACAATAAAAACAAACAACAATATTGATATAATTATACCAAATCAAAAATTTATAGAAAACAATATTGTAAACTGGACTTTAAATGATAAAAAAGTAAGATTTAAAATTCCTTTTTGAGTAGCTTATTGAACCACAATAAAAGAAGTTGAAAAAGTTATATTAAACTCATTAGAGCAATCAAATATTCCTCATATGAAAAGTTGAGATTATAAACCATTGATAGTTATGACAAATATGAATTCAAGCAGTATAGATTTTGAATTATATGTATGGATAAGATGAGATGAAACAACAAGACCAAATAGAACAAAATCAGATTATTTAAAAATGATTTATACAAGTCTAAATGAAAATTGAATAAGTATACCTTTTCCTCAAACAGATTTACACATAAAAGATTCTATTCCATTAGAAATAAATATTAACCATAAATAAAATAATTAAAAAATGAAAAAATATTATATAAAAACATTTTGATGTGCAATGAATCAAGCTGATTCAGAAAAAATAAATATGATTCTACTTCAATCTTGATTTTTAAAAGTAGCTAATTGGAAAAAAGCTGATTTAGTTGTTTTAAATACATGTTCAGTCAGACAAAAATGAGAAGATAAGGTAGTTGGACTACTTGAAGAAATAAAAAAATATAGTAAAAAAGAAAACAAAAAAATCATAACAACACTTACTGGTTGTATGATAAGAAAAACTTGAATGAATGAAAAATACTTAGAAAGCTATAAAAG
Organism: Candidatus Altimarinota bacterium; assembly: GCA_027019405.1. Lineage (GTDB taxonomy): Bacteria > Patescibacteriota > Gracilibacteria > BD1-5 > UBA6164 > JALUWO01. The sequence goes on from JALUWO010000017.1 coordinate 47,712, forward strand.
AGATAGAAAAAATGCAAAACAAATAAATACATTAAAAGAAAGTAATGAAATATATAACAATGATGATAAATTATTCCCAAGACTTTGAGATAAAATAGATATAGTATTGAGAATAGAAGATATAAAATATTTTCCTATTATATTAACACATATTTTTAATGAAGCTATCTGAAAAGATTATAGTTTTGATGATTATTTAAAACAAAAACAATATAGAGAAAATCCATCAAGTGCTATTATTATAATACAAACTTGATGTGATAATATGTGTAGTTATTGTATAGTACCTCAAACAAGATGAAGAGAAAAGTCTAGAACTATAGAGGAAATAGTAAATGAAGCAAAACAAGTAGTAAGAAATTGAGCAAAAGAAATTACTCTTGTATGACAAAATGTAAATTCTTACTGAAAAGAATTTGTAGATAAAAAATTTTGGAATAAAGAAAAAGCAAAATGGAATGATGGATTAGAAAAATCTCCTTTCAGACAATTACTTGAACAGTTAGACAAAATAGAATGACTTGATAGAATAAGATTCACATCAAGTAATCCACATGATATGACTCAAGACATACTTGATGCTCATTTTGATTTAGAAAAAACATGTAACTACTTACATTTTGCACTACAATCTGGAAACAATAAGATGTTAAAGCAAATGAACAGAAGACATACTTATGAAGATTTTAAAAAAATGGTAAATTATTTAAGAAACAAAGACCCCTATTTCTCAATTTCAACAGATATAATTGTAGGATATTCAAATGAAACAGAAGAAATGTTTGAAGATACAATTAAAGCATATAAAGAATGTCAATTTGATTTTGTATATAATGCTAGATATTCTGTAAGAAAAGGAACTATAGCAGAAAAAATATATCCAGATAATATTCCTGAAGAAACTAAAGCTAAAAGATGGCATAAACTTAATGATTTATTACTAGAAAATATACAAACTAGAAATAAGTTAATGTTAAATAAACAAGAAGATATTCTTGTATCTTGAGAAAAAGATTGATATTTTTATGGTAGAACTAGAAATTTTAAAGAAGTATTTTTTAAAAAAGATGAAAAAATAAAAATTTGAGATTTAGTAAAAGTAAAAATTACAAATCTAGATAAATATGTATTAAAATGAGAATTAATTAATGACTAAAAATAAGAATGATACTAATAAAAACACTTATAAAAATAATTTTATTATACATAATAATTATTTTCATAACACCAAATCTATGACTTTTTTTAGATAAGAAATTAGATATAAAAATAAATAAAAAAATAATAAATATAAGAAATTCTATTCAAAAAAATATATATTACGAATGGAGTTTATTTAAAAAATGGGCAAATAATCCAACTCCAAAAATGAGAAACAAATTAAATCAAGAAAATAAAGATATTAAAAATATTGAAAACAACTAATTATGAATAAAACATTATTATATTCACTTATATTTTTGCCTATAATAATAGCAATAATATATATTATATTTATAAAATAAGACTAGATAATTCTCTAGTCTTATTTTATCTTTAATTTAAAAATTTCTCTTCAAACAAGTTGTTTTTGTCTTTTATATAATAAACTTCATGATTTAGTTTCTTTAAAATCAAATTCAGAAGGGAATAAAGGAAGTATATCACAATATTTATTCAATATATCATAAACTTCTTCAAAAAATATATATTTTCATTTTACATCCCAAAAAGGAAATGAAATAACTATATTCCCAGAAAATCAAACTTGCTTCAATCAAGAAAAGAATTTTTCATAAAGTTTTGATAAATTCTTTTTTTGAATATTTATTCTATCAAAATTTATATTTTTTTGAGTCATTACCTCTCATAAAAATCATTCAGAAACAATTGAATCATTTTTATTATTCTTTAAAATAGAATTTTCTACTATATCTCTTGCATCAGCCTCAATTATCTCAATATTTAATCAAGAAATTTTAGATTTTAAATTTCAAAGATTAGATTTTGATTCTTGAATCATTTTAGGATTAAAATCACTACCAAAAAGATTTTTTATTCACATATATGCTCATTCAATTAAAATTGTTCAAAGTCAAACAAAAGGATCATAAAGTGAAATCAAATTCTTTCAATCATTCCTTGAAAGATTTATCATTATTTGTGAAAGTTTTGGTGGAAGCATTCATATATCCATATCTCTTGATTTTCAATAATCTCTAGCTGAATAAGCATCTATATCTTGGACCCAAATAGTTTTTCAAAAATAAAAAATACCTCCTAAATCAATTATATTAAAATCAATTCATCTTTTTATTAATTTATTTCATATAATCTGAGCTGATGACAGATTTTTATCATTTTTATTTACAAATCTTGAAGATACATTATTTTGTTTTAAAAATCTTTTAGTATTTATCAATATTTTAGACAACTGTAAATTAGTTTCTCAAAACAAATTTATTCAATAATTAAATTTTCAATCAAAACTTTTAGAATAATTTAAAACAGAATCTAGTATATCATCTAAAGTACTTTTTATATTTAGTTCAAATATTTTAATAGTTCAACCTAAAAAATTAGCTTTTAATAATATTTCTTCTTGATTAAGTCAATCTAAAACCAAAACACTTTTTTCACTATATATAACTTTTCAATCAGGAAAAACAGATAATATTTCACTTATACTAAGTTTAAATTCTCTTCAAAGTTGGAATCAATATAACATAACTTTTTTATTTTTTTAATAATTATTTTAATTTATTATATAACTTTTTATAAAAAGCAATAATTTAAATATTTTATTTTAATTCTAAATCAAAATTAAAATTTATTTTTTCTTCTACAATCTTTATTTCCTCAATAAGTTTTGCATTATTTTTTTCTAATTTTTTAATTAAATTATTTACCAAATCATGAGAAACTGATGCTCAAGAACTAATTCAAAGTTTTTTTATTCATTTTAAAAAATTTAAATCTAAATCTTCAAATCTATCAATTAAAATTGATTTTATTCAATACTTATCTCATATATTTTTTAATTTATTTGAATTACTAGAATTTTTTGATCAAATCACAATCAATGCATCTATTTTTTTTACTTCAATAAGTTTTTTTACTGCATTTTGTCTATTTGTTGTAGCATAACATATATCAGATGTATCTGGTTTTTCTATTTTTTTAAATCTATCAAAAATATATTTTTCCAATTCATCTTTATCTGAAACTGAAAGAGTAGTTTGAGTAAGTAATACTAATTTTTCATCTTTTAAAGTATTTCTTAATAAATCTACATCTTTTTTATTTTCTACTATAAAAATATTATTTTTATCCTCTCATAATATTCAAAGAGCTTCTTGGTGTTTTTTTTGTCCTATATAAATTATTTTATATCATTTTTGTAAAAATTTCTTAGCTTCTGTATGTACTTTAATAACTAAAGGACAACTTGCATCAATATAATTAATTCACTTATCTTTTACTTTTTGTATATATTTTGGACTTACTCAATGAGCAGAAAAAATCATAATACCATTTTCTGGAATATTCTCTAAATTATCATCAAAAATAACTCCTTTATTCTTATAATAATCAATAATTATTTTATTATGAATTATTTCATGATTTACAAAAATAGGAGCTTTATATTTTTCCAAAGCCCCATTTAATATATTAATAGCTCTATTAACTCAAGCACAATATCCTCTTGGACTAGCTAAATAAATATTTATCATAACTTATTTTAAATTTAATTTTTCTATTAATTCTTTAGTTACTCATTCTATACAATTATCTGCATCAATTTTAACCAACTTTCATTCTTTTTCATATTCATTAATAGCTGGCATTGTCTTAGTATAAAAGTCATCAATTCTTTGTTTTATTGATTCTTGATTATCATCTTTTCTCACTTCAAGTTTATCTCAAGTTTTTGGATCATAATTAAAGCTAGATAAAAAAGTTTCTCAAGTTTTTGGATTATATTTTCTACCTAATAATCTTGCTTCTGCTTTTTCTCTAGATAATTCGAATAAAACTACCTTATAATTTCATAATACTTTGTCTGCTGTAGTTTTATTTCAAGCATTTCTAACAAGACCATCAAAAATAATTTTCTCTGATTTTGCTTTATTTTCAAGAAAATCTAATAAAATATCTTCAATCATTTCTGGACTAACTTGTTTTCAAGCTTCAATTGTCTCTTTAATAGTTCTTCATAAATCACTATCTTCTTTTGCTAAAGTTCTCAAAGCACCTCCTGTTTCAAAAATTTCAAAACCAAAATTTTCTTGTAAAATTTTTCATTGAGTTCATTTACCAGAACCTTGAATTCATATAAATAATAATTTCATACTTTTTTAAAATTTAAAAATAAAATCCACCTAAGTAAAACTAGGAGGATTTTATAAATTTTTATAATAATTGCAAGAGTAATAAGCCGGATTCTGTATCTAGGTATCAATCTATCTAGGTTATAAATTACTTTATAACTCAAGCTGAGTATACTTTTATAAAACAATAGGGGATAATAATTCTATAAAAGTACCATTCCCATTGCACCACATAAGGTTTACCAAGATTCTTACATTGCTGTAAGACTTCATTTGTAGCTATTAAAATAACACCAAATGACTTTTCACCTTTCACTAAAATTTAGCTAGTATTGTCTCTGTGGCACTATCTGTATTTATATTTTATTTATTAAATATAAACCAAGGTTGTTATCCTTTATGCTTTCCCCATGGTGTCCAGACTTTCCTCTCCTAGAATAAACTAGCAGTAGATACCTTCTCTTGCAAAATAATTATATTGTTTTTTATTTTTTTGCAACAAAAAAAATTAATCAATTGATTTTATAGTTTTCAATATATTATAAATCTTTTTTTTCTCAAAAAATGAAACAACAGGAATTTCAATCTCATCAAAATTTATAAAATCATATTTCTTTTTTAATTTTTTAATAAAATCTTCTTGAGAAATTTCCTTTTTAACTCTAGAATTTTTATTATTTTCTTCAATTTTAAATAAATATTTAACAAGTTCTCAAATAAAAAGAGGCATTGTTAAATCATTATATTCTAATCATCTTAACTGCATAAGTTTTTTAGCTTTCAAGATATCCTTAAATCAAACTTTTGCCAAAAATAAATCTCTAACTTCAATATTTTTTTCTTCTCAAGATTTAATTTTTTGTAACAAATTAACTATTTTTAAAGCTCATCTTCAATAAGAAGTATCTTTATGCTGAACTCAAGGCAAAGATAAATCATAATTCCTTTTTAATCTTAAAAATCTTCCAGCATGACCTGTATCAGGATGAATTTTATTATTTAAATCTAAAAATCTTTTTAATTCTGTTCAAGTTAAGATTTCTCACATAAAAACTTTTGGAAAATGTTGTGGAACTCAAATTTCTTCCAATTTTTTTCAATTTAATAAATTTTCCATAACTATTGCAAGTCATTCTTCTTTTTCCAAATTTGCTGCACTTCTAAAGTATCAAATCAATTTTTGATTATTCCTAAGATTTACAGTATGAGCTTCAATTTCATGAGAAATTAATTCTAAAATTCTTTTTATAGTTAAAAAATTATATTTTTCATTTTTTGGTATTCAAAGATGATATTCTCAATCATAAATACTTCATCTTTCTTCTATTTTCACATCTATATCCAATTTTAATAAATCAAAAACATCTTGGAGTATTTGAACATATTTTTCTCTTGGAATTTTTTTAGATAAAAACTCTTTATTAACATTTTTTTCAATTTTTTCTTCTTTTATTTTAGGAAAATAAGAATAATCTTCTGGTAAATACTCTTCTGCTTTATGCAAAAAATTTAAATATTCTTTTTGTTCTATATCTTCTAATTTATCTTTATTTTTTTCATATCTATCTCTTAAAAATTCATAGGCCAAAATTACTTCTCTAGGATTATTTTTTATTTCTCAATCAAAAATATCTTTTTCTAAAAGTTTTATTTTCTCTATAATTTCTTGTTTTTTTTCTAAATCTAAATTATTATTTATTCAAGCTTTTTCTAATTCAAATACAAGTCATAATTTAGTAATTTCTAAAATTTTTAAAGCATAATTCAAACTTCAAATCAATAATTCTGAAATTATCTTTTCTTCTTCTCATTTTTTTTCTACATTATTAATTTCTTTAATATATTTTTTAATTAATTCTTGTTTTTCTAAAACTTTATAATTAGTCTTCTTACCAAGATTTAATAAAACTTCTTTATTATTTAAATTTATTTCTTCTATTTTTTCTCACAAAAAATCAGAAAACAATGTAATATTAAAATTATTTTCTCAATGTTTTTTATAACTATAAGTAACTTCAAAAATTTCAGTTAATTCTCAATTATAGATATTTTTGTTAATATCTTCTATTAATAAATCTAAATTATTTATTTGATTATTCTTTTCAACTAATTTCATTTAATATTTTTTATTTAATTTAATATAAATATTTTAGCACTTTTTTTAAAAAAAATCAAATATCAAAACAATAATTTTTTTTTATTCAAAAATGTTAAAAACTAAATATTCTTATTTATTACAAAAGAAAACTTAAGTATGTTCACATTTTTTAAACATAAAACCTTGTCAAGCAAAAAGTTATTTTTGACTATTATTTCAAAACAAATATTATGAAGTCATAACAAAAGAGAATTTTTAAAAAATAAACACAAATTTAAAAATGGAAAAAAACTACAAACTTAAAAATATTTTATTAAATCTAATACCTGAAATCAAAAAACAAGATTTTCTAGTATATTTTAGAAAAATCTCAATTTTAGCTGAAAATAATGAAAAAATAACTTTTTGAGTTGTTTCTACTTTTATGAAAAATAATCTTGAAGCAAAATTCTATGATAAAATATTAAGAGCAACTCAAAAAGAAAAAGAAACTATAGAAAAAATAGAATTCAAAGTTGATAATGAAATAGATAATCCATCAAATTTAAATGTAATTAATTGTGCAACCTTTTTAAAAGAAGCTTGAAAAAAAGTAAATAAAAAAGATACAAAAAAACAAAGCATAGGCTCTACAATGAAAGAAAAAAATACTATAAATTCAAGATATGATTTTCAAAATTTCATTGTATGAGTTGATAATCAATTGGCCTTTTCAGCTTGTGAAGCAGTAGCAAAAAATCCATGAAAATCATATAATCCCTTATATATATATGGTGATGTATGACTTTGAAAGACACATTTATTACAAGCAACTTGAAATGATATTTACAAAAAATATAAATGAAAAAAAGTTGTCTATACAACAGCTGATAAATTTATAACTGAATATATTTCTGCAGTTAAAAAAAGAAAAGTAGAAATGCTAAGACAAAAATTTAGTGATATTGATGTATTAATAATTGATGATGTACAATTTTTAGCAAAAAAAGAACAAACTCAAAATGAGTTATATAATATTTTCAATTTATTATATGATCAAAATAAACAAATAATAATATCTTGAGATAGAGCACCTAAAGAACTTGAAAACCTAGAACCAAGACTTAGAAGTAGATTTGAATGGGGAATAACTGTTGATATAGGTAAACCAGATTTTGAAACTAGACTTGCAATTCTACAAGAAAAAGCAAGAGAAAGAGAATTTATGGTACCTCAAGATATTGCTGAATTTATTGCTGCAAATGTTACTGAAAATATAAGAGAGCTTGAATGAATATTAAATCAACTTATTGCTGAATATGAATTAACAGGAAAAACTCCTGAACTAAATAAAATAGCTGAAAAACTAAAAAAATTAAGCTTTACAACTGATATATTATGAGCAAATAAAAAAGAAACTGCTAAAATTCAAATAAAATCTTATGAAGATATTATAGATGCTGTTTCAAGACACTTCTGAATTGAGAAAGAATGAATATTATGAGAAAATAGAAAAAAAGAATTTATGATACCAAGACAAGTAAGTATGTATTTATTAAAGACAAAAATGAATTATACTTATGAGAGAATTTGAAATATCTTTTCATGAAGAAATCATGCTGCAGTATTATATAGTTGTAGAAAACTTGAGAAGCTAATCAAAAAAGATAATGTATTATTAAATGAATTAAATATAATAAGAGAAACAATTTGATTATAAAAAACCCCAATTAATTTGGAGTTTTTTTCTTTTTAAATATTATACAAATAAGAATATAAATAAGAATTAAAAATGAAATTAAATGATATCTACACAAATCTAGAAAAAACTATTAATCTAAAATGAAATTTAAAAAAAACAAGTATTATTACAAATAAATTAATAAAAACCACTATTGATTCATTAAAGAACAATTTAAATAAAAATATTTTTTTAAATAAAAGAAAAAAAATTCTTATAAAATCAAAAATCAACAAAGCAATAAATAGTATAAATAAAAAAAATAAATTAATAAATAAAAATATAAATCTCAAAAAAATAATATCAAAAGATAATATTTTCTCATTAATAAAAGAAAATTTTACTAGTATCTTTCATAAAAAAAATTTTTTTAATAAACAAAGAAAAAATAATACTTTTTATTTTATTCTTAAAATAACAATAATAATACTTATATCTGATTTTATAATTGCAAGTCTTTTTCTGTATAGTTGAGTTAATGATTTAAAAAATATAAATAAAATAAATACAATTAAACAACTAAATAATTCATATATAAAAACTAGTATTTCATCTTTTTTATATAAGCCTTTTTCACTAATATCAAGTAATTATATATCAAATATAATAAATATATCTGAACTAATAAAAAATATAGATAAAACCTCAATAATTTATTATAATATATATAAAAAGAATAATAAAAACTCTATTTTTATAACAGATATAATAAAAACTAATAGATGAAAAATTATAGAAACATTAACAGACATTAAAAATATAAATATTAACTTAGAAAAAATAAAAATAAATAAAGATTCTAAATATTTTTCAAACTATATTTTTCTAAAAGATATTTTTTGAAAGCTAGAAACAATTATAATTACATATAAAAATAATCCTCAAACTATTTTAAATATACTTTGAGATAAAAAAATTAAAAAATATATAATATTATTTCAAAACAATGATGAACTAAGGGCTACTTGAGGTTTTCCTTGAAGTGTATGAATTATTAGTATTTATAAATGAGAAATAATAAATTTTAAAAAAGAAGATATATATAATTTAGAATGGAATATAAATAAAAATTATAAAAATAAAATTCCTAGCCCAGGGTGAATAAAACAAATAAATCCTTCTTTTACACTAAAGGATTCAAATTACTACTCAAGTTTTTTACAAAGCAGTACAGCAATAAATTTCTTTTTACAAAAATGATGATACAATTTTAATTGAATAATCTTTATAAATACAAATACTATAAATAAAATTTTAAATTTGATCTGATGAGTTTATTTCAAAAAAATAAACACTTTAATAAAATGAAATAATTTCAACACAATAATCTCATTATTAGTTGAATCAAAAATATCAAAACAATGAACTCTATGAACTCCTAAAAAAATACTTTTTGATTTTAGTCAATTATTTAAAAATAAAATAATAAAATCTCACAAATATATAGAAATATTAAAAATAATTAATAATGATATAAAAAAAAGAGAAATTAGTTTCATACTTTTTAATAAAAAAGAGAATACTTTTTTCCAAGATTTAAAACTAAACTGAAATATTAACTACAATAAATATAAAAATTTTATTTATCCTATTTTTACTTCACTTAGTCAAAATAAATCTGATAGATATCTAAAAATAAGTTACAATATAAATATAAACAAAACATTAAATAAAAATAAAAAATGTAATTACATAACAAATTTAGATATAAATTTAAATCATACTTTTAATAAAGAGAAAAAGCAAGATTTAATAAATAAAATGAAAAACTTCAATATAAAACCTACAGAAAAATTATTAAATATTCAATGAAACTGAGAAAATAAACAATATATAAGACTTATAATTCCAAATAAAACACTAATAAATAAAAATATAAATATAAATATTTTTAAAAATAATAAAACAAATTTAGTTAGTTTTTACACAAAAGAAAAACCTTGAGAAAACAAAAATTATTCTATAAAATATATTCAAAATAATTTAACTTGTAACAACTATAATTTCTGATTATTAAAACAAGCCTGAATAAAAAAATATAATATTAATTTTACATATAAAATTAATGGTAAAATAATAAAAAACATTAATAAAAATAATTTAAATAAAGATTTTTATATAAAAATTGATAAATAAAAAAAATTAAGTATAAAATAAACAATAAAATATAATATAAAATATATGTTTCATAAAGTAAAACATTTAGTAGCACTTGATAATCCTCTTAGATTAGCATATCATAAAATAAGAGCAATTATTGCAAATTTTTACTATGGTTTTCCAAGTAAAGATATGATTATAATTTGAGTAACTTGAACAAATTGAAAAACAACAACTTGTAACTTAATAGCAAAATGATTTATTGAAAATTGAGAAGATGTTTTTATGTTTTCAACTGTAAATATAATCATGTGAAAAGAAGAATTCACAAATAAAACAAAAATGACTAGTCCAGATGCTTTTGAATTACAAAGATTATTAAAGATAGCTAAACAAAAATGAATCAAGAAAGCCATAATAGAAACAGCTAGTCATTGAATAAAATACAACAGAATCTGGTGAATTAATTATGATACAGTAGTTTTAACAAATATAACTCAAGACCATTTAGATCTTCATAGAACAATGGATGATTATGTAAATACAAAATTACAAATTTTTAAAAAATTAATATCTTATAAAAGAAAAAAAGATATAAAAAAAACTGCCATAATAAATATAGATAGTAATTATTCAGAGTTATTTTTAGATAAAACTTATGATTCACTATATACATATGGAGAAAGTCTGGATGCAACACTAGAAATAAAAAATATAATAGAAGAAAAAAAATATACTTATTTTGATTTAAATATATTAGGTGAAACTCTAAAATTAAAAACAAAACTAAGAGGTATTTTTAATATATACAATATAACTGCTGCTATCTGAGTTTTTATGAGTTTCTGATTATCAAAAGAAAAGATAATAAATATTGTAGAACATATAAAATGAATCCCTTGAAGACTGGAAGAAGTAGAAAATACAGAATGATACCAGATTTTTATAGATTATGCACATACTGCTGATGCTTTAGAAAATGTAATTAATTCTTTAAATAAGATAAAATGAAGTTGAAGACTTATAACAGTTTTTTGAGCAACTGGTGATAGAGACAAAAGTAAAAGACCTATTATGTGACAAGTAGTATCCAAAAATTCTGATTTTGTAATACTTACACAAGATGATGATTATTCTGAAAATACAACTGATATAATAAAAGATGTATTACCATGAATAGAAAGAGTAGAATGAGAAGATTTTTGGATAATTCCTAATAGAGAAGATGCTATAAGAACAGCTTTAGTTAGCTGAAAAAAATGAGATATTATTTTAATAGCTTGAAAATGAGATGAACATGTAATGGTTACACAAAAATGAACAATACCATGGCATGACAAAACAAAAGTTGAAGAAATCTTAAAAGGATTAGATGAAAATAAAATTATAGAAAGTTAATTATAATTTTCTTGTTTTAATTGATAAAATAATAAAAAATATGAGTCTTTATCTTAAATATAGACCACAAGATTTTGAAAGTCTTGTCTGACAAGATTTTATAAAAAAAACTTTAAGGAATGCAATAAAAAATAATAAAACTGTTTGAGCATATCTTTTTTGTTGACCTAGATGAACATGAAAAACATCAACAGCTAGAATTGTAGCAAAAGCAATTAATTGTTTAAATCCAAATAACTGAGATCCATGTAATGAATGTAAAATATGTAAAGCAATAAATAATGAATCTTTGGTTGATGTTATAGAAATAGATGCAGCAAGTAATACCTGAGTAGATAATATTAGAGAATTAATAGAAAAATCTCATTTTACACCAACATATTCAAAATACAAAGTATATATAATAGATGAAGTTCATATGTTATCAAAATGAGCTTTTAATGCATTATTAAAAACATTAGAAGAACCTCCAAAATATTTAAAATTCATATTAGCAACAACTGAAACACACAAAGTTCCTGATACTATTATATCAAGATGTCAAAGATATGATTTTAAGAGTATATCAAAAGAAGATATAAAAAAAAGACTTGAATTTATATCAAAAAAAGAAAGCATAAAAATTGATAAAGATTCTTTAGATTATATTATAAATAATAGTTGATGAGCACTTAGAAATGCAATAAATATATTTGAACAATTTATTGATAATTGAGAAATTAATTATAAAAATATAAGTTCCACTCTTTGACTTGTAAAAAATGAAGAATTAAAAGATTTTTTAAATAAATTATTAAAAAAAGATAAAGAAATCATTAATAATTATGAACAATTAATTGAAAATTGAAAAAATATAAAACTTTTTTCAAAAGAATTATTATTCTATATAAGAGATAGTATACTAGAAGATTTAAAAGAAAATAAAGATATAAGTAATAAATTATCAATTATTGATATCTTAGATGAAACTATCTCAAAAATGAAAAATTCAATTGATGAAAATACAACATTTACAATCTGAATATTAAAAATAATAAATCCATTATCAAATCATTTTATAAAAACAAAAGAACTAAATAAAACAGAAACCAATACAATCATAAAAGAAATAAAAAAATCAAACACAATAGAAAAGAACATAAACACCAAAAAAGAAGAAAATAAAAAAGAACTAGATATAAATGATATTTGAGATATCTTTTGAGATACTAGTGATACTATAAAAAATGAAGAAAAAAAAGAAAATAATATTTTTGATAAACAAAAGTATTTAAATCTACTTAAAGAACTTTGAGTAAAATGAATGATAGTAGCAAGTATTAAAGCATCTGATTTTTCTTTTAATAATCAAGAATTAACAATAAAATTTAAAACAAGTTTTGTATTAAATCAAGTAAATTCAGCAGATAATATAGCTATTTTAAATCAAGCATTAGAAAAAATGTGATTTAAAGATATAAAAATTATTTTAAAATAATATGTATTGTTTAGTATCTACATTTTCAAATACCTTTGATCAACTAGGATTATTATATTTTATTCCTAGTTTTTTAGAAAAAGAAATAAAAATAGGACAAATAGTTGAAATACCAATTTGAACAAAAATAGAAATAGCTGTAGTATTAAAAATATGAACTCTAGAAAAAATAAACATTTTAAATATAGATAAAAATAAAATAAAATCTATCATATCTATAAAAAATAATTTTATTTTTTTAACAGAAAAACAAATAAAATTAGCACAATATATATCACAATACTATTTTTCTCATATTCACAATAGTATTTCTTTATTTTTCCCAAAAAATTTAAGAGAAAAAATCAAAAAAGATAAAATAAATTCTCATCTAATATCTCTTAAAAGAGAAGAATGTAAATATAATTTTGATTTTAAAAAAAACTTATCAGAAAAACAAGAAGAAATTTTTAAAAAAATTCAAAATTCAAAAGAAAAAAAGTTTTTACTACACTGAGTAACAGGGAGCTGAAAAACTGAAATTTATATAAAATTAATTAAGCAACAACTAGAGTTATGAAAACAAAGTCTTTTACTTATTCCTGAAATAATTTTAACTAATCAACTTGAAACAAGACTTAAAAAAGTATTTTGAGAAAATATTTTAGTTTTAAATTCAAGTATTACAGAAGCCAATAAAACAAAAGCTTGGATTTTTATTTATCAAAACCAAGCAAAAATCATAATCTGAACCAGATCAGCACTTTTTTATCCTTTTAATAATTTATGACTAATTATCATAGATGAAGAACATGATAATTCCTATATTTCAGACCAAACTCCAAGATACAATTCCATAGAAATAGCTAATAAAATTACAGATTTAAATTGAAACAAACTATTACTAGCTAGTTGAACACCAAGCATAAAATCAATGTATCAAGCAATAAAAGGGAAGTATAAATTATTAAAGTTATTAAAAAAATTTGAATAAAAAAATAAACAAAACTAAATAGTTTTGTTTATTTTTTCTTTTTACTTCATTTTCTTTTCTTTGAGTCTCAAAATTTATTTTTCATTCTTTTTATTTGCCTTTCTGAAAGTTTTTCTTCCAAAACTAAATTAAGTTCAGCTTCTTCATCAAATAAATTAAAATCCATATCTATTCAATTTTCAAGTTTAAATCTATAGTCTTCATAATTTCAATATGAAATTGAAAGTTCTCAGTCTTGAATAAACCAAATATTTGTAGCAAGCTTATTAACAAAATATCTATCATGAGATATAAATAATATTGTTCCAGAATATTTATTTAAAGCAGATTCAAGTGCTTCTCTTGTATCATAATCCAGATGATTTGTTGGTTCATCAAGAATAAGTAAATTTGATGGAGTTTGTCATAAAATAGCAAAAAGTAGTTTTGAAGTTTGTCATCAAGATAATTCTGAAACTTTCTTATCTAAATCAGTTTTTTCAAATAAATAATGTTTTAAGAATCAAATCAAATGTTCATCTGGATATTCTAAACCAAATTTTTCAAAATTATCTCTAATTGTTTTATTTTTATCAAGTTCTTCATGAAGTTGAGAATAATAAACTATTTTAGTAGTTTTTCATTTATTGAAATATCAATCCAAAACTGGAATTTGTCACATAATAGTTTTAAGTAAAGTTGATTTTCAAACTCAATTTTCTCAAACTATTCAAATTCTTTGTCATTTATATAAAGTAGCATCTGAAATATAAAATAATGGATCTTTTCTTCATATAAACACTTCTTTAAAAATAAGCATTTTTTCTGAACTATCTTTATATTCCTCAAAGAAAAATTTTGGTTTTCTTGGAATATAAGGTTTTTCTATTTTTTCCATTTTATCAATCATCTTTTCTCTTGATTTTGCCCATCAAGCTCTAGAACCAGCTCTAAATCTATTAATTAATTGCTCTTGTTTTTTTATATATTCAGCCTGTCTTTCCCAATCTTGCATTTTCTTTTTTTCTCTTCTTTCTCTTTCTAATACATATCATGAATAATCTGTATGATAAAATTCTATTCACAAAGTTCACTGAATTTCATAAGTTTTATTACAAGTTTTATCTAAAAATTCTCTATCATGAGAAATAATTACATAACCTCATTTCCATTTATTTTTTAAATAAGATTCAAGCCATTCAACTCAAGCTATATCTATAAAATTTGTTGGTTCATCTAGAAATAAAATATCTGGTGATTGTAATAATATTTTAGCTAGAGCAATTTTTGTTCTTTGTCATCAACTTACTTCTACTAATTTTTTATCAAGTAAATCCAAAATTCACATTCAATTAGCAACTCAATGGATTTTATTATCTACTTCATTTCATCAAAAATTATTATATTGTTCTAAAAAAGAAGTATATTCTTCTATTAAATCCATATCTTCAGGATTTTCTTGCATTTTCTCTTCTATTTCTTTTATTTTATCATCCAATTCTAGCACTTTACTAAAAGCTTGTTTTAATTCTTCTTTTACTGTTTTTTCTTCATTATCTGAATAAATTTGATTTAAATATCACAAACTAAGATTTCATATATTTTCTATATATCAATCAAAATTTTTATTTTCTCAAATAAGTAACTTAAAAAAACTTGTTTTACCTACTCAGTTTGGTCAAACAATTGCTATTTTATCATTTTCATTCAATGTAAGTTCTATATTTTTTAGAACTTCTTTATCTTGAAATTCAAGTTTATCTATTTTTATTTTTAAATGTTTCAATTTCCTATAAATTAATTTTATAAATATATTCTAAATATTTTATTTTAAAAGTAAATATTATAATTAATTTTAATGATTTTTATTTTGCAAAAACTAAGCTTTTTTGTAAAATAAAACAGCTTTTTAAAATATATTAAAAAAATAAATAAAATGAGTATAAGAAAAAAAATAAAGCCACAACTACCAAACAAAAATCCAAAAATAAAATCTTGGGCTATAATAATTATTATCTCAATAATATTTGCTTTATTAGTACCTTATTTAAATAATGTACAACAATATAAAGATACAAAAATTTGAATAAATCAATTAGAAAAAAATTTTAATAAATGAGAATATAGTAAAATATTAATAGATTGAAATAAAGCTATAGCAACTAAATCATGAGAATTAATTTATGAACAATGAATAGAAAAAATACCTAGAGATATAATAATACTTCCTAAAAATGATTCATTAAAAGACCTATGATTACAAAATCCTAAAATAGGAACAAAAATAATAATAGAAGACAAAACAAGTGATAAATTTTGGTATGATTTATTACCAACAATAATTGCTTTTGTGCTATTTTTTATAATAGCAATGATGTTTTTATGAAAAATGTGATGAATGGCAAATAATGCTATGACTTTTTGAAAATCAAGAGCAAGACTTTATGATAAAGAGAAAAATAAAATTAGATTTAAGGATGTAGCATGAGCTGAAGAAGAAAAACAAGAGTTGCAAGAGGTTGTAGATTTTCTAAAAAATCCAAAAAAATACAAAGATCTTTGAGCAAAAATACCTAAATGAATTTTACTTGTATGACCTCCTTGAACTTGAAAAACCTTATTAGCTAGAGCTGTAGCAGGGGAAAGCAATGTACCTTTTTTAAGTATAAGTGGTTCAGAATTTGTAGAAATGTTTGTATGAGTTTGAGCATCAAGAGTAAGAGATTTATTTTCAAATGCTAAAAAAATGGCTCCAGCAATTATTTTTATAGATGAAATAGATGCAATTGGTAAAAAAAGATGACCAGGAAATTGATGATGACATGATGAAAGAGAGCAAACTCTTAATCAAATTCTTACAGAAATGGATTGATTTGATAATGAAACAAATATTATTGTAATGTGAGCAACTAATAGAGTTGATGTACTAGATAAAGCATTACTTAGACCTTGAAGATTTGATAGAAAAATAACAGTAAATCTTCCAAATTTACTAGATAGGGAAGAAATACTAAAAGTTCATGCAAAAAATAAAAAAATTGATACAAAAATAGATTTTCATGATATAGCAAGTTCAACAGTTTGATTTTCTTGAGCAGATTTAGATAATTTGTTAAATGAGGCTGCTATAATAACAGCAAGAAAAAATAAAAAAATAATAACAACTGAAATAATACAAGAAGCTTTTGAAAGATTAGTCATGTGATTAAGAAAAAAATCACAAGTAATGAGTGAAAAAGAAAAAGAAATAACTGCTTATCATGAAGTATGACATGCATTAGTATGAAGATTATTACCAAATACTGATCCTGTTCATAAAGTATCTATAGTGTCTAGATGATGAGCTTTAGGTGTAACATGGTTTTTACCAGAAAGAGATAAATTATTAGTTTCAAAAGCTAAATATATTGATGAATTAGCTACTTTATATGGATGAAGAGTTGCAGAAGAAATATTTTTTTGAAAAGAAAATATAACAACTTGAGCATCAAATGATATAGAAAAAGCAACAGATATCGCAAGAAAAATGGTTATGAAATATTGAATGTTTGAAGACATATGAGCAGAAAATTTTGAATGAGAAATTAATTCTTATTCTCAAACTTGAATAAAACCATTCTTAAGTGATGATACAATCAAAAAAATTGATTCAAAAGTAAAAGAAATACTAGCAAATGCTTATAATACAGCAAAAGATACAATTAAAAAACATAAAGAATTACACAAAGAAATAGCTCTAAAATTAATAGAAAAAGAAGA
This sequence comes from Candidatus Altimarinota bacterium, assembly GCA_027019405.1. Taxonomy (GTDB): domain Bacteria; phylum Patescibacteriota; class Gracilibacteria; order BD1-5; family UBA6164; genus JALUWO01. The sequence goes on from JALUWO010000017.1 coordinate 65,526, forward strand.
GTTAAGTAAAGAAGAATTTGAAAATTTCTTTAAAAAAATATAATATATTGACAAATACTATTTTTATATATAATATAAAAATAGTATTTTTTAAAACATTATTTTTATGTTAAGTAAAGTTAAAAGTTTTTTTTGAAAACAAAAACCAGTAGAAATACAAAAAGAAATATCTAAAGAAGAACTTGAAGAATATATCCAAGAAACACTTAATAAGAATAGTACTTTTTTATGAATAAAAAAAGATCCATTAAAAAGATATTCAGCTTTTAATGATTATGAAACTGATGTATATAAAATAAATAATGATACATTAAATAAAATTTCAGAAATATTAAAAGTAAAAGATTTAGAACTAAATAAAAAAAAGAGTTTTGAAGATAATGAATATGATATAAGTTTTTCACAAAAAACTATAAAATGAAGTATAACTCAAATAATAAAATCAGTTATATTAATCATAGAGGAGAAAAACACATAAGTTAACATAATATAACTTATGTGAACTAACTATAATGTTTTAAAAAAGCCAATTTAGTTTTAAATCATATTTTTTATGTATGATTCTATACTAATTTATAATGGCTATTATAAAACATTTTTTTATTTCAATAATTTTTTGTATATACAATGTCTAGACACTGTAATTATACATATCTTTACAAAACACTAATTATTAATTTTTGTAAAACTTAAGAAAGAATTAATAAAACTCATTGTATAAAAAAATTATACAATGAGTTTTATTAATTCTTTATATTATATTATATTATATTATATTATATTATATTATATTATATTATATTATATTATATTATATTATATTATATTATATTATATTATATTATATTGATATATCTTTTATAAAAAAATATTATGTGATGTATTAATTATTTTAAAAGTTCTAATTCTATATCATAAGTTTCTTTTGAAATTTTTCAATTTTTATATAATTCTTTTAAAGAATCTCTCATTTGTCTCATTCATTCATTTTTAGAAGTTTCTATTACTGAATTTATTTTATGTACTTCTCATTTTCTAATTAAATTTGATATTCAAATTGAATTAACTAATATTTCTGTAGAAATAATTCTATTATTATCAGTTCAAGGAATAAGTTTTTGCCAAACTACTCATATAAGAGATTCTGCTAACTGTCCTTTAATTTGATCTTTCTCTCAAGATGGAAACATATCTATTATTCTTCATATTGTTCTAGCTGCTCAAGAAGTATGTAATGTAGCAAATACTAAATTTCATGTTTCAGCTGCTCTAAGTGCTAGTCTAAAAGTTTCTAAATCTCTCATTTCTCAAATCATTATAACATCAGGAGCTTCTCTTAAAGCATATTTCAATCAATTATCAAAGCTTAATGTATCATTCCCTACTTCCCTTTGTTCAACTAATGATTTTTCAGATTTATAAATAAATTCTATTGGATCTTCTATTGTAATTATATGTTTTGATTTATTTAAGTTTATACTATTTAATAAAGAAGCTAATGTTGTAGTTTTTCCAGATCAAACAGATCAAGTAATTAAAACTAATCAATTTTTTCTTTTAGTGAAATTTATAATTGATTCTGGTAATCAAAGCTCATCAAAAAAAGGAATTTTTCAAGGAATAATTCTAAAAACTAATCAAAATCATTCCCTAACTCAAAAAATATTAACTCTAAATCTAATCTTTCATAATGATATTCAAAAATCCAATTCTTTATTTTTATAAAAAATATCTTGTTGAGTTTTTTTTGTTATTTGTAAGAATATACTATTCATAGTTTCTTCTTTTAGAATTCAAAATTCATCAAGAAAGACTATTTTTCAATTTATTTTATAACAAACTCTTTTATTTGGTGATAATATAACATCTGAAACATTTAAGTTAACTGCCTTTTTTAAAATTTCTTTTATCATAAAGTATTTTTATATAATATTTTATATAATATTAGCACAAAAAAAAATAAAAAACAAATTTTGACTTATTTATTTTTTTTATATAATTAGTTTATATTTCTTAACAAGGCATTATGTACCTAGCACAACTTGAAACCATTACAATAGTTACTTCTATTATAAAATAGGAGATTTTGTGCATTTTTAAGAAAGTAATAAAAAACACAGAAACTCCTATTTATAAATAGGAGTTTTTTAATTTTTAACAATAAATACAAATGATTTTATCTACAAAAAGACATTCTTTAAGTCATATTATGGCTCAAGCAGTAAAACAATTATTTCCAGAAACAAAAATAGCTACTGGACCAGATACACAAGATGGATTTTATTATGATTTTGATTTTTGAGAAAAAACTTTAGAAGAAAAAGAATTAAAAAAAATTCAAAATACAATGAAAAAAATTATATCTCAATGACAAGATTTTAAAAAATTTGAAGTTAGTTATGATCAAGCTAGAGAAATTTTAGATAAAATGTGAGAATGATTTAAAAAAGAATTAGTTGATAAATTAGAAAGTTGAGATTTTAAAAATGAAGAAAAAATTAGCTGAAAAATTAGTTTTTATATAAATATTTCAAAATGAAAACCTAATGAATATTATTCAGAAATTCAAAATTTTTTAAAAGAAAAATGATATTTTAATTTTGAAGAACTAGATTGAGATCAAGTAAAAAATTTAAAATTTATAGATATGTGTACTTGACCTCATGTAGAAAACACAAAAGAACTTGATGCAAATTCTTTTAAACTTGTAAAAATTGCATGAGCATATTGGTTAGGTGATGCAAACAATAAACAACTTACTAGAATCTATGCTTATGCCTTTGATAACAAAGATGAGTTAGATAAATATCTAAAAATGCTTGAAGAAGCTAAGAAAAGAGATCATAGAATATTAGGTCAGAAACTTAAATTATTTACTATATCAGATTTAGTAGGTCCATGACTACCTATGTTTCAACCTGCTTGAGCTATTTTAAGAAAAGAACTTGAAGATTATTTATGGGATTTACATAAAATAAGATGATATCAAAGAGTTTGGACTCCTCATTTAGCAAAAGAAACATTATATGAAACTTCATGACATGCATGACATTATTTAGAAGATATGTTTAAAGTTCATTGATGAACAAGTAAAGAAGACTTCTTTTTAAAACCAATGAACTGTCCTCATCATATGCAAATTTTTGATGATAATCAATTTTCTTATAAAGATATGCCTATAAGATATTTTGAGCCTGCAACTGTTTATAGAGATGAAAAATCAGGACAATTATCATGATTAACAAGAGTAAGAAGTATTACTCAAGATGACTGACATTTATTTTGTAGGGTAAATCAAATTGAAGAGGAAGTAAAAATAGTAACAGATGTAATAAAGGAATTTTATTCAACAATGTGAATGGTAGAAAATTATTGGGTTAGTTTATCTGTAAGATGAGAAAATAAAGATAAATATTTATGATGAGAAGAAGTATGGCAACAAGCAGAATGAGCACTTAGAAATGTTTGTCAAAAAAATAATCTTCCATATAAAGAAATCCCTTGAGAAGCAGCTTTTTATTGACCAAAACTTGATTTTATGTTCAAAGATGCAATAGGGAGAGAATGGCAATTAGCTACAATTCAATGTGATTTTAATCTTCCTGAAAGATTTAAATTAAGTTTTAAAAATGAAGACTGAGAAGATGAAAGACCTGTAGTTATACATAGAGCTATTTTATGAAGTTTTGAAAGATGAATATGAATGCTTATAGAAAATTTTGCTTGAATCTTCCCTTTATGGTTATCACCAAGACAAGTAAAAATAGTTCCTGTATTACCAAAATTTAATGATTATGCTAAAGAAGTTGAAGAAAAATTAATTTTAAATAACATTAGAGTTACTACAGATTATTCAAGTGATTCATTAAATAAAAAAGTAAGAAATGCAGAAAAAATGCATAATAATTACATAATAGTCATATGAGAAATTGAAGAAAAAGAAAATACTCTTGCTGTTAGAAATTATAAAACAAAAGAACAAACAAATGAAAAAATAGATGATTTTATTAATAGAATAACAAAAGAAATAAAAGAAAAAACAATATAAAATAGGAAGCTAAATCAGCTCCCTATTTTTATTGTCCACAAAATGGGCAACAATCAGATGGTGAATCTGGGTCACAATTGCAGTTTGTTCCATATTTTGTTTCAAAAAATTTAACAAAATTAATCATACCAACCTCCTTCTTTTTAATTTTGGAAGCTTATTATATATTTTTTTAGAAAATGTAAAGTTGATTTAAATAATAAATATAATATTATTATATAAAATATAATATTTTATATAATAATATATGATAAAAATAAATAAAAAGGCTTTTTCTATACTTGAAATAGTAATTGCAACTTGAATTCTAACATTAACTTTTTTTTGAGTATATAAATTGATATGAGAAAATACAAAAATAATAACAAACTCTAGTGCTTTTATGCAAGCTAATATTTTGGAAAAATCATTAGAAGCTTGTATTAAAAATATTTGATATAATTATTTTAAAAATAATAATCAGACAAAATACTTTTTTAATTTATGAAATTCTTGAACTACTTGTAATACTTGAAATACAATAATAACACAAATAGATAATATTCCTTATTTTTTTTCCTGAAACATAACTAATAGTTGAAGTAATTTTATACAATGGAACTTAAGAATTAGTTCTGATTCTATTTGAAGTATACAAAAAAACTTTACTCAATTAAAACAAAACTAAAAATTGCTTTTTAAAATTTTTAAAATAAAATCTTGAAAATATTTATTTTTAATAAAGCTATAATGAATAATCAAATCTGAATAAAAAAAGGAGATATACTAAAAAATATAGAAGTTGAAAAACTTGTATTTTGATGAAAATGATTTTCTATATTAAAACATTCTAACCCAGCATATAATTGAAGAATTATATTTATAACTTGATGAGCAATACCTTGAAGTATTGTTGATGTAAAAGTTATAAAGAAAAAAAATGCTTTTTTAGAAACTCAAATAGTAAATATTATAAAGAAATCACCATTTGAAGAACAAAATAAAGAAAATATATATTGAGAATGTGGTTGATGCAAATGGATAAATATAAAATATGATAAACAACTAGATATAAAACAACAACAAGTAATAGAAGCTTTACATAATCTTGAAAAATATGATGAGAATTTAATAAAAAAATTTCAAGAAATTCAAGCAAGTCCTATTATTAATTGATATAGAAATAAAGTAGAATTTTCATTTTGAAAATATATATCAAAAAAAGATAATATAGAACAACATTTCAATGTATGATTTCATAAACAATGAGAGTTTTCAAAAATACAAGATTTTGATTGATGTATACTTATTGATGAATTACAAAATAAAATATATAAAAAAATCAAAGATTTCTCAAAAACTCTTTGATTACCAGTATATGATCAATTTACCCAAAAATGATTTTTTAGACATATTTTAATAAGAAGAACTTATTATACAAATGAAATAATGTTACTATTATCATTTAATCCTGATTATTTTATAGATAAAACAAACCTAGATAAAAATGAGAAACTATCAAAAATTAAAGATTTTTTTATCAAATTAACAAAAGATTTTCCAGAAATAAAATCAATATATTTTTCATATAATGTAAATAAAGCTGACACATGTATATGAGATTTAGAATTAATCTATTGAAAAAAACAAATAAAAGAAGAACTAATGTGATTATCATTCAATATATCCCCTACTTCTTTTTTTCAAACCAATAGTAGTTGAGCTAATAAGCTATATAGTTTAGTTTTAGATTTTGCTAAAAAAGATAAATTAAAAGATTTTACAGTACTTGATTTATATTGATGAACATGAACAATTTGAATGATTTTTGCAAAATCATGAGCTAAAAAAGTTATATCTGTTGAAATGGTAACATCATCAAGTAAAGATTGAGAATCCAATGCAAAATTAAACAAATTAACAAATATAGAATTTAAAAATCAAAAAGTTGAAGATTTTTTAAAAGAATATATAAATAAATGAGAAAAAGCTGATTTATTAATAATTGATCCTGCTAGAGCATGAATGCATCCAGATGCTTTACCAAATATCTTGAAATTTAAAACAAATCAAATAATATATGTTTCATGTAATCCAGCAACTTTATCTAGAGATTTAGAATATATATTAAAAAACTCTAATTATAAAATAGAAAAGATAAAAGCAGTTGATATGTTTCCCCATACTCATCATATTGAAACAATTGTAAGTTTAATAAAAGAATAATTTAAAATTTATTCTTTTTTTGTTTTTAATATCTTTTTATGATAAAATAAATATATAATTATATTATTTTAATTTTAAAAGAATGAATTCTAAAGAACTTTTTTATAAAATATTAAATCTTGCATCAAAGGAAAAATATCCAGATATACATTTAACAACTTGAAATCTCCCAATAATGAGAAATCATTCTTGAGAACTTTTTAAATTAGAAAAAATAGAAGAAGAAAAACTAAATATTTTAACAAAAAATATCATAAAGGATTTTATAATAGAAATAATATGAAATGAAGGATTAGAAAATTTTATAAAAAATAAAGAACTTGATACATCAATAGAATTAGAAAATGAAGATAGATATAGAATAAATTGTTATTTTGATACTGCATGATATTCTATAGCATTAAGAATAATTCCAAAAGAAATTCCAACTTTATCACAACTATGATTATGAAAACAAATTGAACAATTATGTAAAAAATCAAAATGATTAATATTAGTAACTTGACCAACCTGATCATGAAAATCTACAAATCTAGCAGCAATGATAGATTATATAAATAAAAATTTTAAAAAACATATAATTACAATAGAAGATCCTGTAGAATTTTCTCTAAAATCAAAAGAATCCTTAATAAACCAAAGAGAAGTATGAGCAAATACACATTGATTTGCTAATGCAATTAAAGCATCACTAAGAGAAGATCCTGATGTAATAATGATTTGAGAAATGAGAGACCCTGAAACTATAAAAGCAGCTATAACTTTAGCAGAAACAGGACATTTAGTATTATCTACCCTACATACAAATGATTCAATACAAACAATAGATAGAATTGTAGATGTATTCCCTTCTGTTCAACAAAAACAAATAAGAATGCAATTAGCAATGAGTCTTATATGAGTAATTTCTCAAAGATTAGTTCCTAGAAATGATAAAGATTGAAGAATAGCTGCAAGAGAAATATTAATAACAAATGATGCTGTAAAAAATCTAATAATATCAGCAAAAACACATCAACTTTATAGTGTTCTTGAGGTATGACAAAAAGAATGAATGATACTTATGGATAGATATTTAGTAGCTTTATATAAAAAAGGTTATATAAGTAAAGATAGCTTAATAAGTTTTTCTAGAGATAAAGAATGAGTTGAAATGTTAATTAATTAAAAAATTATGTGAGAAATAAAAAAAGAAAATATTAGTTTTTGAAAAAATGAAAAGACTAATATAAATAATGAAAATATAAAACAAACAATAAATACTCAACTAACACAAATTAAAATGAGTACATTAAAAAAAGACATAAAATATAATCCTATATTACAAAATCTCAAAAAATTAGAAAAAAATAAAAATTTTAAAATAACTAATTTAAAAAAATGAGACATTCTTTTTAATGAATGAGATATAGATAATAATCTCTATTTTATAGTGAATTGAGAATTAGGAATTGAAAAATATACTACTATAGAAAAAAAAGATACAAAAGAATTAGCTATTTTAAAAAAATGAGATTTTTTATGAGAATGAAGTTTCATAAGAACAGATGATCCAAAACAAGTAAACATAATAGCAAAAACAGATACAAAATTATTAAAAATTGATACAAAAAAAGATTTTAAAGATTTCATAAAACAAGAACCTGAATTATGATTAGAAATACTTATAAAAATTATTGATACATCAAATATTAGATTATTAGAATCAAATAAAAGATTAACAAGTATTTTAAAAATGAGTGATCAAATAGCTAGTATAGAAGAATATGATATGAAAAATATATTTAATTTAATAGATTCATTTCAAAAAATAATATGAGTTGATTATATTATTTTTCTAGAAAAAAATCCAATAATGAAAAATTATACTACTATAAAATATGATACAAGAATAAAATGAAAGATGCAAGATACTATTATTGATTTATGAGATAATATATTAAATATAAAAGATTTAAAAGATAATTGAATTAAACTAAGTAAATATAATTCTATTCAATCACTAAAAAATTGAAATGAAATAATATGATTTTTAGTGTTTTGACAAAATAAAAATGATTTCAATGATAATGAAATAAAAAACATAAAACCAATAGCAAATTCTTTAGCTTGAGTAATAAAACAAAAACAATATATTCAAGATCAAATTAATAAAGAATACAGTGAAAACATTTAAAATTAAAAAGACTATAAAATATAAATTTTATAGTCTTTTTAAAAGCTTAATTAAATCTTTAGGTTTTTTTCATATCACAAACTTTCATTTATCTTTTAAAAAATCAGACAAATATTCTTGCTCTGTTTGATTTGGAGTTGGAAATAAAATAGCTTTCTTATTTAATCTAACCAAATCCATTATAGTAGTATAACCTGCTCTTGAAATAATAATTTCTGCATTTTGAAAAAAATCCTTTTTTTCTTTTTTATCTACATAAGAATATATAGTTATATTATCTCATAAGTATTTTTTATAATTTTTATTAGTATCTCACAATACAAATACTTTTTTTCAAGGAAGTCTTTTGGATTGTTCAATTAAAATATTAATAAAAGATTGTTTGTGTTCTTGTAAATATCAAGTTATAGTAAATAAATAATTTATTTTATTATTTTCCTGGATATCATAATATTTATCAAAATCACTTAATATTCAAATATATTCATAATTTATTTTATTTATCCAACTTGGATGAGATAATTTTCAAGCTAAGCTTTTTTCTTCATCTTCAAAATCTGGAATTAAAACTTTGTTAAATTTTTTAAAATAAAACATATTTTGTAAATCAGCAATTTTACTAAAAAAATATAATCATTTTGGCATTATAAAACTTAATTGATGACTAATTAAATAAGAAGGTATTTTTCTAGAATAAATTCAATATCTTCAATCAGAATAAATCTCATCATATTTATTTTCAATTTTCTTTACAAAATTCTTTTCTTGTTTTATTATTTTTTTAGTTTTAATTAAATCAGAAATTAAATAAAAATAAAATTTTATTCAAGTTCATCTTTCAAGTGCTGGATAATCTTGTAATTCTATAAAATTAATTTGATATCAATCTAATTCCTTTTTTAAATAATTTAAAGCATTTCAAAAACTTATGATATCTATACTATAACCTTGTTTTAACTTTTGTTTTATTAAAACAAGACTTCTTGTAGCATGTCATAATCATAAACTAGAAACAGCAAAAAGTATTTTTTTCATAATTATTTTAGTTCTAAAATATAAGTTTTACCATCTGTAAAAAATGAATCTCAAGAAAAATTAGTTCATTCAAATCAATTTTCAAGTTGGACCTTTTTTTCTAATTTAATCAAACCAGATTGTTTTAAACTTTTAAAAATATATTCTCTTTCTTTATCTAAATTTGGATCAATTTTATGAGTTATACCCCATTTTAATCAATCATCATAAATTCAACATCAAACATAAATATAATTTTTTCACAATTTATAATCTGTTTTCCAAATTCTTATATGATGTCTTAATTTTATAGTCCTTTCATCTGGTAATTTTTGAAATCAATAATCCTGTATTTTTTTATTCCAATAAAGTGGTGTCATTGGAGCATTATTATATTTTTTATGATCAAGTAAATTCTCTCACATACTTTTTAAAGCAGTTCTTCATAATTTAGCTGCTTCACTCCATCATGCCTTTTTAAATAATAATATTAAATCTTTATTATTTTTTGCAAGGAAAATAAAATTTATAGGTTCTGTTTTTCTTCATGTAATAGTTTCTGTAAATTTTAACCTAGGACTTTTAATAAAAATAGATTTTATATTATGTATTTCTGTATATTTTATTATTTTAGTTTTTGTAAAAACTATATTATGATAATAATAAGTATAATTTATTATTAAAACAAATAAAGTAAAAATTAATACTAAAAAGTAAACTATTTTTATATATCTATTATCCAGTAGATATATATTTTTTATTTTTCAAAATCTATGTTTCAAATATCAAACAATAGTTATTCAAAAAATTAATCATAAAAATCATAAAAACCAACCTCAAATAACATCACTTAAATAATGAACATTTAAATACAATCTAGAAAATCAAATTAAAAAAGATATAATTATTCAAATAAATATAATATTTATTCTTTTTTTCCATTTTTTAATTCATAATATAAATAACCATACAATAAATCAATAGAAAGCAACTGAAATAGCAGCATGAAAACTAGGAAAACTATATCAAACTTCTTTATAAACAGCTAAATAAGGTCTAGGTCTTTCTATAATATTTTTTGACAATAAAACAATTACAGAAGTAACTAATACAGAAGAAAACAATCATATCATTTCATATCTTTTTCATTTTAAAAATAATATTATAGAAACAATTATACTAAATAAAATAATAATTTTTACAGTTCAAAAGTATGAAATAAATAAAAATAGATTTATCAATCTAGAGTCCTTAAAGTAATAAAAGAATTCTGATAGTCTTATATCTATTTGATTTAATATACTTCAATCTAAAATTGAATCAGTCAATCATATATATTCAGTAGTTATATATATTATTAAAAAAAATAATATAGTAAAAGGTAATCATAAAAAATTATTTTTATCAAATCTATTTTTTAAAAAATTTACTTTTTTAGGATTATTTTTTATAAATTTTTGTACACTTTTATTTCATAAAAACTCTCAAATTAAAAAAATCCAAAAATCTCTTAAAAAATTTAATAAATTTTTTCAAAATTTTATAAATAAAAATTTTATAAGATATATTAATAAAAATAATAAAAATAATACTAAAATAATATATCAAAATCTAGTAGCCCAAGTTTCAGCTAAAGTTAAACTAGATGAAAATATATATCATAATCATACAAAAATAATACTCCAAACTACTCAACCTAAAATATTATAAAATAAAAATTTCCAAACTCACATTTCAAGAATTCATGCTACAAAAGGAATATTTTCTTTTACTCAAGGAATAAGTTTTCATAAAAATACACTTTTTCATCAATGTTTTTCAAAAAACTTATTAGCTTTTATAAAATGCTTAGCTTTTATAAAATAAAAACCTTCTTTTAAGGCCTTATTTCATACTCTCTTTCAAATATAGAAACTTATTATATTTCATAAGACATTTCATAATATTGAAAAAAATAAAACATCTCATAAATCATAATATCATCATCAAGCAAGCATTCAAAAAATTATAATTATAGTTGAACCAGGCATAAAATACCCTGCTATAATTATACTTTCTATAAAAGCAGCTAAAAAAACTATTAAATATCACAAATTATTTAAATATTGTAAATGAGGAATAAAATTTAGAATAAGATCATGCATATATTAAAAAATATTTATATTATTTTAAAAGTTTTTCAATATTTATAATATATATTTATAATAAATAGTAAAATAATATTTATTATAAAAAAACAAGTAATTATTTAATAAATTACTTGTTTTTCTTTATTTTTTAAATCAAAATTCTAATAGAATTTTCTTATTTCATGGTGTTATGTAAATGGTGGATTCACCGGGGCTTGAACCCGGGACCTACCGCTTAAGAGGCGGGTGCTCTACCAACTGAGCTATGAATCCATTAAAAATGTGTCACTAGTTTATATATAATAACTAAAAAATCAAATTAAATTATTAATTTTTTAAAAAATATATATTATATAAATATATTATATTTTAACCCTGTTTATATGACTTGAAACATAGATAACCTAATAAACAATATTGATTATAGTAATCCTAGTATATATATAAATTACTTAGTAGATTTCTTGGTAAAATTTGGTCCAAAATTAATTTGATCTTTAATAGTATTATGGATATGATTTAAGATAATAAATCTCATAAATAAAGCTGTAGATAAAGTAATGGATAAAGCAAATTGGGATCCTATGCTTGAATCATTTTTATCAAGTCTAATATCAATTACTTTAAAAATACTAGTTTTTATAATTGCTGCATGAGTATTATGAGTACAAACTACTTCTCTTATAGCAATATTAACAGCTGCTTGATTTGCTGTAGGTATGGCATTATCATGAACTCTTCAAAACTTTGCATGAGGTGTAATGATACTTATTTTAAAACCTTTTAAACTTTGAGATTATGTTGAACTTTCATGAAAAGGTTGATCTATAACTGAAATATGAATTTTCAATACAACATTAACTACTCCAGATAAAAAAAGAATAATTATACCAAATTCAGATATATCAAACTGAACTATTATAAATTATTCAAGTGAAGCAAAAAGAAGAGTAGATTTACAAGTATGAATTTGATATTGAGATGATATAAAATTAACAAAAGAAACTCTTGAAAATATAGCAAAATCAGAAAAAAGAATTATTTATGATGATTGAGTAACTATTGCAATTGCAGAATTATGAGATAATGCAGTAATATTCAACTTTAGATTTTTTGTAAAATCAGAAGATTATTGGCCAGTTAGATGAGATATACTTGAAGAAATAAAAATAACTTTTGATAAAAAATGAATTTCTTTTCCTTTTCCACAAAGAGATGTTCATATTTATAATGAAAAATAGTAGATTTTAAAATCTACTATTTTTTTATCATATTTAAAAATTCTGTAAAATTTACAACCATTATTCATAAATCATTAGCTCTTTTAAGTTTAGATCAAGCTTTTTCTCAAGCTATTAAAAAATCTAAATTCTTAGAAACTGAAGAAACAAATTCTCATCAATTTTCTTCAATTATTTTTATAATATCATCTCTTGATATTTTTTTTCAATCTTTTCAAATAAAACCTCAGGTAATACATATTTTCTTTCAATCCAAAACTCAAGACTTTCTTGAAGTTATTAAAAAATCAATATTTAATTTTTCAAATAAATCTTTTAATAATCTCTTATTTGCATCATTTGTAAAAAAATCAATAATATTTTTAGCAAGCTCTGGTCATATATCATTTATTTTTTCTAAATCAGCTATAGAATAATGAAAATCTAATAAATCCTGTTTATTTTTAAATAATCAAGATAAAATTTTTGAAGTTTTTGAACCAATTCAAGGGATTTGTAATGCTATCAAAAATGATACTATATTTGTATTTTTAGCTTTATTAACTGCATTAATTATATTATCAACTGATTTTTCCTTAAATCACTCCAATTCTAATAATTCTTCTTTTTTATTTTCTAAATCAAAAATATCAACTAATCAATGAATAATTCCCTCTTTTAAAAATAATTCTATTTGCTTCTCTCATAATCCATCAATATTAAAAGCATGTTTAGATACAGCAAAAGCAAGTTTTTCATAATGTTGAGCAGGACATCATAAACTATTTGGACAATAATACCTAACTTTATTCTCATCTTTTTTTACTAAAGTCTCACAACTTGGACAAAATTTTGGTGGAAAAATAGCTTTAAAATCTTCTCTTCAATCTTGTTTCACTACTGAAATTATTTTAGGAATAACTTCTCAAGCTCTTTTTATAAAAACAGTATCTCAAATTCTTACATCTAATTGCATAACTTCATCATAATTGTGCAAAGTAGCTCTTCTTATAATAGCTCATCATATATTTATAGGTTCAAGATTTGCAACTGGAGTAATTGTTCAAGTTCTTCATACATGATGTTCAACACTAAGTATTTTAGTAGTCAATATCTCAGCTGGGAATTTATATGCAATAGCAAATTTTGGATGATGCTGAGTCCATCAGATTTTATCCCATAAATCAATATTATCTACTTTTATAACCAATCAATCTATCTCAAAATCAAATTCTTTTCTTTTATCTCAAAAATTATTAATAAAAGATATTATTTCATCTATATTTTTACAAATATGAAAATAAGGAGAAATTTCAAATCATAACTTTTCTAATCATTTTATTATAAAATGATATTTATTATTCCCTTCTCATAATAATAAAGGAACTGATGGTGAACTAATATTACCTAAATCATAGGCAAAAAATTTTAATTTTCTTTGTTTTGTTAAAAAAATATCTTTTGTTCTAACACTTCAAGAAGCAGCATTTCTAGGATTGGAAAAAACTTTGTCTCAAGTTTTTCTTGCTTGTTTATTTAAATTTTCAAAAACAGAAATAGGCATTATAACTTCTCACCTAACTTCTAATCTATCTTTATAAGATATAAGCTTAGGAATATTTTCAATCTGTCTTATGTTTTCTGTTACATCTTCTCACTCTATTCAATTTCACCTTGTTATAGCTTGTTTATATTCTCAATTCTCATAAATAAGTTCAATTCATAATCAATCAAATTTCAATTCAAGAGTATATTCAATATTTATATTATCATCTTTTAATTCTAAATTCTTTTTAACTCTTATATCAAAATCTTTTAAATCTTCTTCATTATAAGTATTATCTAAACTTATCATTGGTCTATTATGCTTAACTTTTTTAAAAGAAGATTCTTTTAATTCTGCTCACACCTCTCTTGTCTGAAAAAAATCTAATTTATTTTTATATTTTTGCTCAAGAATTTCTAATTTTTTAAATAAATCATCATACTGCTTATCAGAAATAATAGGATTTTGCTTATTATAATATAAATCAGAATGATATTTTATAAGTTTTTGTAATGATTTTACATCATCCAATGTAAAACTATCAATATCTTTTAATAAAAAATTATTAGAAAGTGTTAAAAAATCCATTTTATATCATTATATAATAAATAATTTAAAATATATTAAACATTTTTTTTAAAAGTTCAAAAAAGAAATCTTTTTAAAAATTATCAAGTTTTTAACATTTTTATACATATATTTTTTAATGTATACATTTTTGAAACAAAACAAAACATAAAATATTATTATTCATAAAACATAAAAATAATCAATACTATAGTTTCTTTAAAAAAGATTTTTATCACTTTTAGTTGTTTTTCCTTTAAAATAAAGATAAAAAACTTTTTTAATTACTTTTTACAATAAAAAGTAATTATTTTTTTGCACAAAGTATAATAATGAGATATAATATATATGTAAATTAGTTATCTGATTTACAGTTCATTAAAAAGAAATCTTACTTCTCTAGAATGGGTTCTATTTTAATCCAATAGATGTCCCTGATAAACAACAAAAAATGACTTATTTTTAATAAGTCCAAAAATAAAAACAAAAAATGAAGAGATGAGTAGTTATATTTATTAAGAAATATTTTTTCTTGATAGTTATAACTATTCATCTCTTCTAGAAACCAAACAAAAAAGAAATTTAAAAATTTCAACAAAAATAAAAAACAAAAGAGTATGGTGAATAACTCTCAAATAATTACCTAAGAGAGGTAAGATTTCAGAAAAGTAATTAAGCAATTTGTTTTAATTATTTTTCACTGAAATCAAGGATTAGATTTCAAAACTAATCTTTTCTCCCTTGAGTATTATACAAAAAATTAAATCACTCAGGCAAGTGAGACTAGATATATATTAAGGACTTAAGCTCTATTACCCAATAACTTAAGTCTTTTTTTTATTCCTAAAATATTATATTTTTGCAATTTAATATTTTTTATTTAAAATATACAAAATATTTAAATAAAAGCTATTATGTTACAAAAAATAAATAAATTAAAACAATTAATAAACAATGCTTGAAACATAGCTCTTCTTTCACATGTAAGAATGGATCCTGATACTTTTTGAAGTAGTACAGCTCTATATTACATACTAAAAAAAATATGAAAAAATGTAATATTATTAAATGATGAACAAGCTCCAGAACAATTTAAATATATGTGAGCAAATAATATAGTTACAACTAATTGAAACTTAAAAGATTTTAATCCTGATTTAATTATAAGTTTAGATGCTGCAAGTACATGACAATTATGAGAATCATATAAAAAAAATATTGATATAATTAAAAAAACTGATTTTGTTGTTATTGATCACCATATAACAAATCCATGATTTTGAGATATAAACATAATAGATACCAATTCAAGTTCAACTTGTGAATTATTATTTGAAATACTTGAAGAAATAAATCTAATACAATATATAGATTCAAAAATAGCTACATTATTAATAACATGAATACTAACTGATACAAATGTTTTTTATAATACAAATGTAACATCAAAAACTCATTTTATAGCTTGAAAATTATTAGATTTATGAGCAAACTCAAGAAAATCAATACTTGAATTTTTTAAGAAAAAGTCAATATCTAAAACAAAGCTTTTATGAATAGCATTATCTAACATAAAAATAATAGAAAATAAATTAGAAAATTGAAAAAATATAGTATACTCAACAATAAAAGAAGCTGACTATATTAATACTAAATCAAATAATAGAGATACAAATTGAATAATAGAACACCTTATAAATATAGAAAATACTGAAATAGCATTTATAATATTCCCTATTGAAAATAATATAAATAAAATTAGCTTTAGAAGTCATAATTATGATGTATCACAATTAGCAAATAAACTATGATGATGATGACATAAACAAGCATCTTGATTTTCATCAGAATTAGAACAAAAACAAATAGTAAAAAAAATACTTGACAATATATAAAAAATAAGTATTTAATATCATATTAAAAATATAACAATAAATTTATGGAAAAATTATGATTAAAACATTGAAGAAATAATAATTGAGTACCCAATTGTTGTACTTCTTGTGTAAAATGAGAAAAAAAAGAAGATTGATATATTAGATGTAATAATTGAGTATTAATGAAACCAAATGAATATTGTGGGAAAGATTATAGTCTAGATGAATCTAAAACACCAGAAGAAGTAATACATTATGTACAAAACTTTATATCAAAAAACTCTTGAATTTAAATTCAAGAGTTTTTTGATTATTTTTTACCTGCTCAAAATGCTTTAATAGCTTTTTTAAACATATGTTCACCAAATTTAGGTGGCATTTTACCATTTGTTTTAATATTATATAAATCAAACATTTTTTTAGTAAGACCTTGCCATTTACCATACCAAACCATATCAGTTTTTCAACCTAATTTTACATCAGTATAAACAATAGCTGCTTCATTTTTTAACATTCCCATAATACATAAAACTTCTGGTTTATATTCTGGAATTGTAACATTTTCACCCACTTCTTTTCTAAGTTGAGCTGAAACTATATCAGCTTCCATTACAGCTAGATGTCCAAGTTTTGGCATTGTAATTGCATTTAAATCACCTGCACCAAAAATATTTTTATAGTCTAAATGTCTCATTCCTTTATCTGTTGGTAAAAATCATTTTTCATCACCAATTCAAGAATCAATTAAAAATTGTTGTCCAATATAAACTGGAATCATAATTGTTAAATCTGATTCAAATTCAGTTCCATCTTCAAATTTAACTGCTTTATCAGTAACTTCTTTAGTTACTTTATTCATAGATAAAGAAATATTTCTTTGTCCCATAAGTCCACCTACTGCTCATCTAGCATCATCTCAAACATCTTCAAAGAAAATATCACCAGGAGTAAAAACATTAATTTCAGCTTTATCTCTGATTCATTTTTCTCTTAATAAATTATCAGTCATAAACATAGCTTCACCAATAGGTCCTTCACAAGGTGCAACCCAATCTGGAATATCTACTCTAGTTCCCCAAGAACTTTTAGCTGAACCTATTGAGATTTTACCTCATTTAAAATTTTTAATAGCTTCCCAAAGTTTAGGTGCATGAACATCATCACACATAGAATAAGCATTTTCCTCTAAACCTTTAATTGCACCAAAATCTTTTTTAGCTCAAGCTGCAACTACTAAATAATCATAAGAAACTTCTGTTCCTTTATCTGTAGAAAGTTTATTATTTTCAGCATCAATTTTACTAACTGCTTCATTAATAAATCTAGCACCATGTCATTCAATTACTGATCTTAAATCAAATCTTGTATGTTCTACATCTTTTCCATCAAAAGCAACTTCAGGTAAAGCTGGTTTCATACTAGATTTTTTTCTAGGATCAATTAAAGTAATTTCAAAATTTTTATTTCAAGCTAAGTTATAAAAAGTTCTAAGACCTCCAAAACCTCAACCTATAATTACTAATTTCTTTGCCATATTTTTTATGTTAATATTTAAAATACATATCTATTATAACCTATATTTAGTTTTTTTAAAACAAAAAAGACTTGTTAAATAATAAAAATATTTTTTAATTATTTTTATTATGAAATATATTTCTTTTGAAAAATTTTTTACATTGGCATAGAGTTTTTAAATTAGCAAATAACAAAAAAAGCTAGTTTTTAAAAAACTAGCTTTTTTATTATTTTTTAAATATATTTTATTTAATATATTTTAATCATAGAAAATCCTTTACATATAATTTATTATTATTTTAAATTACCTAATTTTATCTACCAGAATAATATCATGATAATGTTGGATTAAAACTAATATAATTTTGTTCTAATATTATATCTCTATCAACTATTATATTTCTATAACTACCATTTTTATAAATTCTATAAGTCCCTGCTTTTATAAAAATAGTATTATCATTAGAAATTTTTACATCACCAGAACCTATTTCATAAATAGTATCATTAGGTAAACAAGCAGGTTTTTTTATAAATTGAGTAGTTAAATTAAATTGAAATCAAGGGGTAGTATAAATCAAACATATATTTTTATCACAAGCTTGAGTATTACAACTAGTAGTTCACCATTTAACATCTCAAGTATTATTACTACATGCTACTCATCAATTAGATGCTGGTGTAGTTATTGTATATACTTGTTGTTTCACTCATCATCAACATGTTTCACTACAAGTTGATGTATCTGACCAACTTCATACACAATCAACTGGTTTATTTATAGAACAAGTTGTTGTAGTTCATCAATTAGTTCAACTACATTGCCATTTATATTGTGTTGATGTATCTGCTATATCATTCAATGTTCATGTTGTACAACTATTATTTGTTGTTCAACATTCTCAATTACATACAGTATAAGTAGTTCATACTTTACATTGAGATCAATGATTATATGCTTCATATGCCCAACTCCGTGCTGTTGCATGTCAATAATACCACCATCAAAAACCATTATTATATCTACAATTATATTTAACTGCAGCAGCCCATGATGTTCATGGAATATATCAAACAAGAGCATCTGCTAATGGTACATTCTGCCGTGTATATGAAGTTTGAGAAGAACAAGATGAAGAACAAGGTTGTGTATTACATGAAATAGTTTCAATACCACTAGTTAATCAACATAAAGATCAAACTCAAAAGACTCAATCTTCTCTATCACATGTTACAGTTCTAAATTTAGTTCATCAACCACAAGTTGCACTACAAGAGCTCCGAGATCAATAAGTCTTTGAAAAAGAAGCATCAGATATAGTAAATCATCCTACAGTATATGAATTATTTATTTTTTGATTAGAACCAAAAGTAAAAAAAGAATTTTTTAAATTATTAATATCAGAAGATATTCATTTATAATTATTTAAAATATTTCATGATGTATCTGAAATTGGAGCTAATATTTTTTTATTTGTATTATTAGTTACTTTATAATTTGAAGTATATTTTGTTTCATATGGATTCAATTCAAGAACTTGCTGAGTAGCATTAGTTAATGAAAACATAGCTAATAATATAAAAAAACTAATTAATCTTAATATTTTTTTATTCATATTTATTTTTTATTAATTATTTTTATTTAATGAGTCATTATAATCTTTTTGAAGATCTAAACAATATGAAATAGTTTCTGAATCTCCTAATTCTGAACAATCATTAAGTAATATTTCTGGTTTTTCTTGTAATTCTTTTATAAAATTTTGTGTATTTTCATTATAAAAATCAGTATTTACTTTATTATTAATAGATTCTATTTCTCAAGAATTACTTTTTATCAAATTAGGCACTTTTTCTTTATCTTTTTTACATTGCTCTATAACTTTAATATTTACATACTTATCACAATCTACTGTTTTATAAAAATCTTTTTTAGTCATCATTGAATTTACATATTTCTTCATTTCTGCTTTTTCACTTATTTTATTTACAATATTATCTTTTCATTTTTCTTCTTCACTTCAATTATTAATAATTTCATTGTGAGTATCATTTTGCTTTATATTATTATAACAAGAAGATATTCATAATATTCATGATATTAATAATACATATATAATTATTTTTTTCATATTTTTAATTTAAATTATATTGTTTTGCTGTTATACTTCAATCTGAACCAAAAATAATTTTTGTAACTCAATTATATTTAAATTCTAAATTATTTCAATTTGGAGCAATTGTCCAATTTGAACCCAAATTGATCTTTGAATTAATAGTATTTATTGCAGTAGTATTAGTAGATATATCATCTATACTACCTTGTAATAAAGAAGATAATTTAACTTTAGCAATAGTTGCATCTTTTATATTATTTCAATTTAAAACCCAATTTCAACTTGGTAATTGTTCAAATAAAGATCAAATAGTTCATGTATCTGCTGCATATGTAATTAATCATGCAGACATAATTCATACTATAAGTCATAATATATATTTTTTTATATTTTTCATACTTTTTAATGTTAACTAAAATAAAATTTATTTATTATTTTTTTAATATAAAATGTGGATTTTTTTCAATAATAGGATTATATTCAATAACTAGAGGTGTTACTTTTTCTGTAGATCTAAGTCAATTATAAGTTACTCAATCTATAAAACATTTTTTCTTTCAAGCAAAAGCATATTGAGTAATTCAAGTTCAAGTATTTCATTTTGCTACAATTTCATTTAATGGAGTAGAACAATCTCAAGTAACATCATTATTTAACATAACCTGAAAACTTCTTAATCTAGAAAGATTATATGTTTTTATATTATTTACCAATTCTCATCAATTTGAAATATAATCATCTGTTCAATATGTTGCAATATCTTTTCAATATGAATTCTTAGTAAATACAGATCAATATATTAATAATTGTTTTCTTAATGCATTAGGATTTATGCTTGTATTTAAAATATTATTTCAATCATAATCAATTATACTTCAATCTGCAATAATAACTGCATCTATATTTGTAACATTTGGATTTATATAAACATTTCATCAGTTTTTCTTATTTGTACTATCTCTTTTTACAACTATTACTAATAGACTATTATTATCACTATTTGATATATCTGTATTTATATATAAATTTCATCACTTTAAATATAATAATTGCTGTCAATATACTTTCAGTACACTATCTGAATGAGTAGCTCAATTTCATAAAGTTAAAATTTTTCATTTATTTTCCTTATTAGAATAAGTTGTAGCTCTTTGTCACTCATAATTATAATAAAATATTTTTTTATTATGGTCTAATGAATTTAAATTATACTCATTTGTTATAGCTAATTTTCATTTAGTATATTTAAAAAGATTTTTATTTACATTTCTATTAAAAATAGTTTTAATGCTATTTAATGTATTTAGAGTTTTTCAATTAGCTTCAGAATAATTTGATAATAATCATAGTCAATTTTTTATATTATTTATTCAATTAACTGATATTTTTTTATCATCAAAAATTTGATTCTGAGTAATTGTTAATATTTTTCATCTAGAATTTTCAATTGAATAATTTTTAACAACTTCTGTTCAATTAATTTCTATATATCATAATAAAGCTGATTGTAAAACCAATTTAGATTTTCATGATTTAGGACAATAATAGCTATTATTTTTATTTATATCCAATTTTCAAAATCAAGGAGAATATAAACTTCAACTAAATGAATAACTAACATTATTACAATTTGAATTTACATTTATATCATTAACCAATTCTATTTTTCAATATTTTAAATAAAAATCTCAATATAATTGTGATACTAAAACTCATGTTCATATAGTTAGATATGAATCATAACCATTATTTCAATTATCATATGCTTGGGAAATTTCTACTCTTTTTCATGAATTATAAGCACTAGATAATTTATCAATTAAAGTTACAATTATATTACTATTATCAAAAGTACTAAAATGATAAAAATCAGCAGGAGGACTATCATCAGTTCAATATATTTTTAATTCTAAAGCTTTTGCTGTTGAAATTAAAACTAAAAATAAAAATATAAAAAATAGTATTTTTTTCATATAAAATTTATTATTAAATAACATGATACATATAATATATCATAAAATAAAATAAAATAAAATAAAATAAAATAAAATAAAAATATATGTTTTTATAAAAAAGCTAGTTTTTAAAAACTAGCTTTTTTATTATTTTTTTTCATATTTAAACAGAACTTTTTGAGAAATTACTTTTAATAACCATAATAGAAATGGCCAAAAAAGTAATACTAAAATTATTTCTGGTCTTTTAGATAATATATCAAATAATTGTGCCATAATTTATTTTTTAGAAAGTATTTTTATTACTTTAGCTTTTACTTTTTCATATGCTTCTCTCAGTTCAATTCAAATTAGAAACATATCAGTAGAGTATCAAGCTAAGCATTTTGATTTATTTATATTTTTCATAACAAAAAATTAATAAACTTCTAATTCTTTTTTCAAAGTTGCTTTTGTCATTTGTTTTGAAGCTATAGTTTTCCAAGCCCAAATAATATAAGCAATAACAAATGGTAACATTAAAGAGACATAACTCATAACAATTAAAGTATAGTGACTAGAACTTGCATTTGCAATTGTTAAAGAACTTTGTAAGTCAGAACTTGGGTAAAAAGCAGTATTATTAAATCATGCTAAAATAAACAATGATATAACTACTGAAAATGTTCATAAAGCACTAAACCAAAATCAATATCTAGATTTTTTAAATATTCCAAGTCAAATACCTAATAATACTAAAATTGTACCACCCCAAAATAAAGCAAAAGTAATTCAACTATCAAGTAAATTATCTAAATATTTATATGATTCTATACTTACAAATCAAGTATTATCATAAGCATATCATTTAATTGTAAGTAATTTATAAACAAAAGTTAAGAAAACTACTAAAAATACAACTGATTTAATTTTTATAGATTCCACTGCTCTATCAGTTATACCTTTGTTATCAATATGATGAATAATATATAATAAAGCAAGAATTTGAACTAATAAGGCTACAGCAAGTCAAAGAGCAATATTTGTAATAAAAGCATTTTGATTAGTATTCCATAAAGCTTCTAAACCATAAAATGGAGTAGTCCAAGTTGTAATCATATGATGAGTAGCACTAGCATCTACAAGATTTGTAGTTTCAATTTGAAAGTTTGAACCTGTAAAAAAAGTTGCAACAGCTACTCATAATAACAATGGTCAAAAGAAACCATTAATCCATAAAAATGCATCATAAGTTTTCTTTCAAAGAAAATTTGAAACTTTACTTCTATATTCATAAGCAACAGCTTGAATAATAAAAATAAATAATATTGCCATCCATACTAAATATGCTCAACCAAAAGAAGTTGCATAAAAAACTGGAAATGATGCAAATACAGCACCTCAAAAAGTAACAAGTACTGAAAAAGTTAATTTATGATGTTTTCAAATAGCACTTAATATAAGACTTTTTTCTTCATCATCCTTTCATAATCTGTTATAGATAGCTTGTCATCATTGAACAAACATCATAGTAACTAAGGCTGCTCATAAAATTGCAACTAAAATCCACCAATAATGTTGTAATGCAGAATATGATAATGTTTCAAACATAACATTTTAGTTAAATAATAAATTTTTATTTTTCTTCTATTTTTGGTCCATCTTTTATTGCTCTTAACATAATTGTAAACTCAGCAATTAATAAAAGAGTAAAAATAATTAAAAATAAGAAAAATGTAAATTGAACTGACCGAACAGATAAATGAGATGTACTCATCTTAGTTGGTAACATTCATTGAACAGTCCAAGGTTGTCTACCTACTTCAGCAACTACCCGACCTAATTCTTGTCATAAAAAAGCTAATAAAAATGAAAACATTCATAATTTTAATAACCATCTTTTGTTTTCAATTTTATTATAATATGATGCAAGTAAAATTAAAAAGAAAATTATTGGTAATAAAGTACCTGAAGCTACCATAGTTCTAAAAGCATAAAACATCAATGGAACATTTGGAATTAATTCTGATAAATTTGTTACATCAAAATATCAAAAACCAAAATCTTTTTCATGTTCTCTAAATAATTTTAATTTCTCTTGAGCTAATTGTTCATTTCAAGCTTTTTTTGCTATTTTATAATCATATAAAGCTTTTATAGCAATTTTTCAAGAAGGAATTCTTTCAATATATCATCTAATTCTTTGTGAATCACTTCAATCAGATTTTAAATATTTTCCTTGCTCTTCATTGTAATAATAATTTTTATTTCAATATAGTAAATCATTTACTCATGGAACAAATGAATTTACATCAGAAAAAGCAAGAAATGATAATCATTTAGGAAGTTCAGGAGCTAATTTTACTTCTGGTTCTCCTGGAGTTTTATCTTTTCAAAATAATGCCATCAATTTTAATCATACTCACTCATGTCAATTATATAATGCTTCCATAGCAGCAAGTTTCATTGGTTGATGTTTTGATATTTCCTTTGCATGAATATCTCAAGTCATTCAAGTAACAAGTGATGCTATAAATCAAAAAGTTGAAGCAACAACTAAAGATTTTTTAGCAAATTCTTTTTCTCTACCTTTTAATAAATACCAAGAACTAACCATTATTATAAAAGCAGCAGCATAAACATAAGAAGAAGAAACTACATGAAGAAATTTATTCATTGCTATAGGAGAAAAAATTACTTGCCAAAAGTCAACCATTTCATTTCTCATTAAATCAGGATTAAATTTCATTCATACTGGATATTGCATCCAAGCATTTGCAGATAAAATCCAGATAGCTGAAAGATTTGTTCAAATTGCAGTAGCCCAAGTTACTCTAACATGAGCTTTTTTAGACATTTTTCACCACCCCCAAAACATAACAGCCATCATAACAGATTCTAAAAAGAATGCCATAATTCATTCTATTGCAAGAGGTGCACCAAAAATATCTCATACAAACCAAGAATAATTTGACCAGTTTGTACCAAATTCAAATTCTAAAATAATACCTGTAGCCACACCAATTGCAAAATTGATAGCCATAAGCTTCATCCAAAATTTTACTGTTTTTTCCCACTTTTTATCACCAGTTTTTACATAAATTCATTCCATAATAGCTATAATAAAAATTATACCTAATGTTAATGGAACAAAAATCCAGTGATAAAGTGCTGTCAATGCAAATTGAGCTCTAGACCAATCTACAAGAGACATATCTATTCATCCAAACATAGAATAAACATTAAAAAATAAAAAAATTAAGACAAAAAATCTTAATTTACATTAAGTAAACTATTTGCTACAACATTACTTTTTTCTTGTGGAGTATCATACTTATCAAGAATATTAGGAAAAAATAAATATAACACAGTCAAAATAATAGTAGATTTTACAAAAATTAAAATCCACAACTTTTTTGAAGTATTAGTTAAATTTTTAAATCAATTATAATAAAATAATCAAATACTTTTTAACAGTCCTAACATATAAAAGTAATTTAGCAAATAATAAATTTACCTATAAAATTATAGCTTTTACAAAACAAAAAACAAGTGAAATATTAAAAAATCACTTGTTTTTTTAGATATATATTTCATAAAATAAAAATGAGAATCATTCTTATATTTTTATTTTATTTTTTAAAAAATTTCTTATCTTCAGTTATTCATAACCATACTTTACAAGTATATTTTATATCTTCAGAGAAATCAGCTCAAATAATCCATTGTAAATATCATCTATCAATATTAGCAACTTCTTCAAAACTTTTTCATCTATATTTACCAATTCTCATAGTTTTTATAGGAATAAATTCTTTTTTTGTCATTTCCATCATTGTTTCTAAAACTTCATCATCAGATATATTTAATTCTGATTTAATTCTATTAAATAAAGCATAAAAAACATTTTCTAAAACAACTACATCTCAAAAAGCATCATGTGCAGTAGTACATTCAGCTATTCAGTCTGCATCATTTATTTCATAAAGTTCAAAAAAATATCTTAAATATTGTAAATTAACATATTCAGGTTCTTCTCATAAACTATTATGCAGGACTCATTCACTCCACATTATCTTTGCTACTTTTAATGTATCTATTTGTTTATCAGTATAGCTAATTCCCTCTTTTCCTAAAACATCTCTATCAAAATCAATATTATGAGCAACTATTATATTTTCATTCATAACTTTTGAAATTTTTTCTCTAGATGTATCATCTAAATACTTTCAATTACTTTTTTCTTTAAGTAATTTTGGGTAAATTCAGTGAACAGCCATTGATCAAATTTGAATTCTTGTATCTGTCATAAAAAATAAATTTTCATCTTTTTTTTCTTTATTTTTCAATTGCCTATATGCCAATTGAATCATACTTCAATTTGAAGTTATATTTCATCTATCATCTTTTAAAATACCTGTTGTTTCAGTATCAAAAAATAATATACTTTTATTAGTGTCTATCATTAAATCATATTTATAAAATAAAAAACTAATATCTAGTTTATATAAATATTAGTTTTTTACAATATTAGTTTTATTTTATATTTATATCAAGAAAAATATCTTTCAATTTATCCCACATAAAATACAATTTTCAAGAAAAAAATCAAAATGTTACTATTAATGTAATAGTAGTGATATGAACTAATCCATAATATTCTAATACATCAGGTAAAATAAATTTTCTAATTAATATAATAGAAATTATTATTACAAAAGTAGAAATTTCAGTATTTTTTATGACTTTTTCCAATTTAGAATCCCATTTTATAGTTTTATCTTTTCTAAAAAATAATGACATTCAAAATCATAACAATATAAATAATATATAATAATATGGTATACTATATTTTATAAAATCATTTATTATATAACTTAACAATACAATATTTACAAGTAAAAATATTACCAACATTATTTGTATTTTTCTTTGTATTTTATGTTTTAAAAAAATTTTCATTATTTTTATTTTTTATTTCTTATTAATCCCCACTTAAGCATAGCAGGAATATAAACTAAAATTATAAATGTTCCAAGTAAAAGTCCTCAAATAAATGCTACAGCAAGACTTCACCATAATGCATCCTTTACAGCTAAAGTTAATAATCCCAAAACTGTAGTTAAAGTAGTTAATAACACTGGTTTAAATCTTGATTTTACTATATTTAAAATTAATTCATCATTATCTTTATATTTTTTTCAGCTATCTTTTTCATTATTAAATCTTTCTATTAATAAAATTGCATCATTTACTCATACTCACATCAAACCAAACATTCAAAGTTGAGCTGGAAATGAAAATGGTAATCATATAATAGTAAGTAATAATACTGCTCAAATAAATAAAAATGGAATAACTGATAATACTAAAAATGCCTGCCTAAAATTTCAGAAATGTAAAACTAGTACTGAAAACATTAAAATAATTCAAATTCAAAATGCTCTTAATAAATCTTTCATAGAATTTTGCATATCTTTTACATCTCATGCATATTTAAGATGAACTCAACTAATATTTTTTGAAATATCATTTATATATTTTTCTACAAAAGGAGTAACCTCTCATAAACTAGTTTCTTTAGTTTTATATGCTCAAACATTTAATACTAAATCTCAATCAGAATGAGAAATATTTTTTACTTCTCATCATATTTTTACTTTTTTTATTAAATCTTTTATATAAATATCTCTTCAAGGTACTATAATATCAAGTATATTATTTCAATCTATTTTAGTATATGCTTTTACATCAATTAAATCACTAGAATAATCATCTAATCTTTTCAATAAAACTCCATTTGGTTCATAATTACTAGAACTTTGAATACTTGCAATAAGTAAATCTAATTCTTTTGAACTTATATTAAATTGTTTTAATTTAGATATATCCCAAGTTATATCTATTTTTCAATTTGTATATTCTAATGAATTTGACCAATCATAAGTTCATTTAATTTTTTTAAGTAAAGGTTCCAATTTATCATAAAAATCAACTAATGTTTTTAAATTAGTTCAAACTAAATAAAAATTTACATCTTTTCATCAACTTGGTCATGATTTTTGTATAAATATTTCTAAACTTTTTATTTTAGTACTAATCTTATTTTTATCTATTATTTTTGATATATCATTTTTTATTAAATAAGAATCATAATCTCTTTGGAAATCTTTATCTGTTAATTTTAAATTTATATAAGATAAATCAGGATTAAAAGAATTTCAATAAACAACATTATCTAAAGGATTTAAACTCTTATAATCTCATATATTTATATTTTGATAAGCAAGTAATCAAGAATGTTCTTTTTTAGAAAAATATTTATCAATAATATTTGCTATTTTTGCAGTTATTTTTTTATTTTCATTTAAAGTAACATCTGAATCAAATTTTATATTAACATATATATTATTAGTATCTACTGGTGGTAAAAAATCAGCTTTCAAAAATTTACTAGCCAATAATATTGTAGCAAAAAATAATAAAATAAATGCAAAAACTGATTTTTTATAATTCTTTATAGTTTTTTTAAAAAATCATTCAAAAAATAAAAAAAGTTTATTTTCATGTTCTATATTTTCTTTATTATTTTTATTAACTTTAATTTTAAATTTCAGCATACTAAGAACTATTGGGAGAAAAACCAAAGCAACAAAAATAGAAATAAGTAGTACTATATCAACAGTAACAGGCATATATTTCATAAAATCTCATATTTTACCTGAAAGCATAAAACCAATAGGTAAAAACATTGATATAGTTGTAAAATTTCAAGATAAAATTGGTTTCCAATAATTTTTTATAGAAAATCCTATTGCATCCCATTTTTCTAATCATTTTTTTACTCATTCTTCAAATCATTCAATAATAACAATTAAGTTATCAACCATTATTCAAAGAGTAAGTACAAGTGAAAAAGAAACTATATTATTAAAAGTATATCAAATAGATTTTAATATAACAAATGCTATCAAATAAACCAATGGAAAAACTAAGGTAATTCAAATAGATTCTCTAAATCATATAAATAATAATATAACAAAAAATATAATTAATGTAGTTTGCCAAAAATTTGATATAAAAGTTTTATATGTTGAATCTATTTTTTCTTTTTGTGAATTAATTTCATAAACAAATAAATTTCATAAATCTTTATTATTTATCTTTATATTTTTATTCTTTGATGAAAAAAGTTTTTCAATAAAATTTTGCTTAGCTATATAATTTGAAGGACTATAAGTTAATCCATATTTTTTAATTTCACTCTTAACTTTATCAATTGTATCCAATATATCAGCTCATGGAACTTTTTTAATTTGATAAGTAATACTTGAATAAGTCTTTCATTTATCCATTAAATAAGATTGCTTTTTATACATAAATGGGCCAGTTGTTATTTTAGCAACATCTCATAACAATAAAGTATTTCAATTCTTATTTATTAAAGATAATCAAGATAAAAAATTAGTAATTTTATTAAAATCTGAAGGATAAGATCTCAATGTAAAAGTATATAATTTACTATCAATCTCTTTTTTATCTGCAGGAAATTTATCTAAATAAGTTTGAATTTGAGAAATAGCATAAGAAAAATTTATCTTATTTTTTATAAGTTTATTATAATCAAATTTTATTTTTACTCAGGGAACATAAGATCAAATAACATTAACATCACTAACTCAAGAAGTTGCCTGTAATTTATCTTCTAATCATCTTATTTTATCATATAAAACACTAGGTAAATAAGGTCATACAACTGAAAAAGTATATATTGGCACATCTGTAACATCTACTCTTTTTAGGATAGGTTGTTTTACTTGATCTGGAAAATTTGCTTTTGTTTTATCTATAACTGAATTTAAATCACTATAAGCTTCACTTATATTTTTTCATCTATCAAATTCTACTGATATAACTCATACATTATAAGCTGAAGTAGAATTTACTTCTTTTACTTGTGTTACTGATGATAAGTTATTTTCCAATTTTTCCACAACTTGTTTCTCTACAGTGTCAGGATCAGCTCAAGGATAAATAACACTAATAGTAAAAAATGGTACATTAATAGATGGGCTTGCTTCTTTAGGAAAAGTTTTAAAAGCATAAAATCATAATAATACTGATAAAAACATCAGCATTATTATAAAAGATTTAAAATGTTTTAGTATTTTTACTAGCATATTTTTTTATTTACAAATAGTATTTATTCAATTCAATCAAGATATTATTTCAATATTTTTTCAATTAATATCTCAAAGTTTTACCTCTTTTTCTAAAACTCAAGAATTGGTCATTACTTTAATAAAATTTCAATTAATTTTATTAATTATATAAGATATAGGTACTGATATAATCTTATTTTTTATATCAGTTTGTTTATGTTCTTTTTTATCTTTACTTTCATAACTTAAATCCAGTATATCTCAATTCTTAATATCCAAATTATTTAAATAATTTGATTCATAAATATAATTTTGAGTAAGTTGATCTTTGTAAATTAAAGAATTTTTAATAAAAATATCATATTTATTTTTATTAATATAAAAGAATAATTTATCTCATAAATTTAATTTTATAGGTGAATATATTTTTATCTTCAATGATTTCTTAACTGGTAAAATCTGACATATTGAGATTCAAGGAGCAATAGTATTTCATCTTGATATATTTCTTTTATTTATTACTCAATCTACATTTGAATATATAGTTTTTACACTCAAATTTGAATTAATTGATTTTATACTTTGTTCTAATTGTATTAATTGATTATCTAAATTTAAAATTTGATTCTTTTTATTTATTTCTAAATTATTTAAATTTGTTTGTAAAGTTTTTAGCTGACTATCCAATGTAGATAATTGTAATTCTAATCAAGTATCTATAGATCATATTTTATTTGTTTGTAAATTTTTCAATGTAGTATTACTAGAGTTTATTTGATTTTCTAAACTTGTAATTTGTGTATCATAATTTGTATTAGTTGTTTTTATAGAATTTTCTATTGAATCCCAAGAAGATTTAAGAGTAGTTATACTTTTTGTATAATTTAAAAAAGTCTTATATAATCAATCAATTTTTGTTTGAGGCAATCTAATATTTGCTACTGAATTATTCATAGCATCTTGAGCAAGTTCATCAAGTTTTATAAAATTTCATAACAATAATGATATTTCATTATCATCCAATTTAGATAAATCTTTAGTTTTATTATTAACAAGATAAAAATTAGTTTTTATTTCATTAATAAGTGATGTTTTTTTTACAGACAAATAAGCTTCAAAAGTATCATTTTTATGAAGATAATCAGAAGTAATTCAAAAAACAGTATCAATTTGAATTAAATTATCCCCTAGTGTATTTTTTATATTTGTTAGAAGTGTTTTTTTACTAATATTTATTTTATTTAAAGAGTCCTGTTTTGATTTTTTTAACAAGTCTAAATTTTTATTTAAAGAATCAATAGTATCTTTTAATCAACTAATTTGTTTATTTAAATCTTGTTTATTTAATAAACTAGATTTTTTTGATAATTCTATATTTTTCTTTAAAATAGTAATCTGTCCTTTTATATCAGAAATCTGATTATTAAAATTAAATATTGTATTTTGTTTCAAAGAAGCTATATTGTTTTTTTGATTAATTAAACTATTTTTTTGAATAACTAAATTTGATATATTTGGATTATTAAAATCAGGAGTTATTTTTGCAATAATAGTATTTTTATTAACTTTATTTCCAGGATTACAATCTAAATAACTAATAATACCTGGAATAGGAGAAGTTATATTTTTTATTTCATCACTAATAACCACTCATTTTAAATGTAAATTATTTTTATCTATACTTCAAAAGCTAAAAGCTTTTCTACATTGTATTTTATTTTCTCATTTTATATTATTATTAACAACATTATTTCACTTTTCATTAGAACAAGAATACAAAAACAATAACAAAGTAAGTAATAAATATATTTTTTTCATTTTTTATTATAATTATTTTTAATAAAATTAATCTTTTTTTTCATTATTAACATATTCCATAAGCTCAGTTATATCTTCATTTCTAACCAAACCAATAAATTTATCATTTTTCATTAAAACAGTAATACTATCCCCTGGTTTTATTTTTAGTTTATTTCTAATCTCTTTAGGAATAACTAATTGTCATTTAGGTCATACAGTAACAGTTCAATAAAGTTTTATTTCACATTTTTTTTCTTTCATTTTTTTACAAAAGTTAGAAAAGTAAGAAAAGTTATACTTATATAATATACTTTTTTTATTTAAAATAAAAAAATATACACTACTTTAACTTGACTATTTAAAAAATGATTTTAAAATATTTTCAATTTACTAAAGAATATATTATGGAAAAAATATTAAACCAAATAGAACAACTTGAAACTCAACTAAAAAATCTAAATAAAATAGTAGAAACAGATGCATTAAAAGTAAAAAATGAAGTTGATAGTATTATTTCAAAAATAGAAAAAGAAAATATACTAAAATGAGACTTATTAAAACTAGAATTAATTAAAACAAAAATTAATGCATTATCAAATCTTGGAAACTTAAAAGAAACAATAAGTGAATTAGAAAAAGCTGAAAATTTTATACTTAAAGAAGTTGTAATAAGTTATGATTCATCTATTGAAGATAAAGAAAAAAAAGAAATATTAAAAGAATTATATATAGAAGTTCTTAATTCAATAAGTAAAAATTCATATCAAGTACTTAAACAAGATTGATCAATTGATGAAAATAAAAAAAATAAGTATTTAGAATATATTGATTTAATAATTAGTAAATTAAATAACTTAGATATAAAATGAATATGAGAATATTATAAATGACTTTTTTATTCAACAATCTGAGACAATAATAATTTCATAAAATATAATAAACAATCTGCATTAACTTGAGAAAAAAAAGAAGCTATAACAATTTATGTAGACCAACAATTAAATTATTTTCTTGAAAGATATAATAAATTAAAATCAAATGAAGATAAAGAAAAGTTTTTAAAAGAAAATTTAGAAAATCTTGAAGAAGATATTTTTCAATTTGTAGATGATTTTCATTATGATGAAAATTGAAAAAGAATAAAATTAAAACAATGATGACACAAAGAACTTTATTGAATAATCTGAGATTTCTATAAAAATATATGATTATATTCAGAATCACTTAGCTCTTATAAATCTTGAACACAAAGTTATTTTAAATGAAATTATAAATTACATAAAAAAATTGCAGAATTATATAAAAAAACAAATATAGCACCAGAAACAGAAAAATATAAAAAAGAAAAAATCAAAAAAGCATATGAAAATTTATATAATCTAGCATATATAAACAATGATCCAGAAAATGTATTTTACTGACTTGAAAAAACAGCAGAACTCTCAAAAACAAAAGAAGAAAAATATGAAAAATACTGACAAATAATTTATATGTTTGAATTAAATTATGAAAATTATTCCTCAAATGATAAATTGATATTATCTTATATAAATGCTTGTAAAAAAATAAATAGTAAGATACTAAATGAAAATACTTTATATATAAATCTAACTTATATTGATACAAAATATATATTATTGTATGCAAATTATCTAGAAGAAAAATGAGAATTAACTTTAGCATTTATAAATTATATAACAAACTATAATTTATATAAAAATAATAACTCTCTAAGTGCAATAATTATCTTTATGCAAGATAAAATTATAAATAAAATTTCAAAAGAAATAACTCAAATAAATCAAGAAATAATACAAATAAAAGAAGAATTAAAATCAATTGAAAATAATAAAATAAATAAAGCATTTATAAATTTAAAAAAAGATGAAATAAAAGTTTTAAAATCAAATATAAAAATATTAATTAAAGAAAAACAAGATTTAGAAAGAAGATTATTAAATTTAGAAAAATTAACAGATGATGATATAAAAGATTTTTTTAGATTAACATTAACTAATCAATATCTAGAAAATATAAATTTTGAAAATACAAGAAATTATTTTGATTACTACAACTATGATTTACCAAAATCAGATATATATCTAGAAGCTATACTTGAACAAATACAAATATTATTTTGATATAAAAAAGAAATATTAAAACCATTTTTTAATAAAATCAAAAAACAAGAAGCTTTTACACAAGATGATTTAAATGATTTTAAAGATATAATTGAAACAAAAAATTTTTATACAATTTTGAAAAACATAGATGAAGAAGAATTAAAAAAAGAAAATGAAAAACTACAAAAGGAGATTGATCATATATTAAAAGAAATAAAGAAAAAAGAAAAAAAGAAAAAGTAATTCTATTTTTAAAAGAATTACTTTTATTTCTTAAAATAATTTATATAATAACAAAAATTTAAATTTAAATATATTTTATGGTAAATATTACTCAATTAGAAAATAAAACTAAAATACTTGATGAGCTTTTAAAAACTTGACTTCAAACTACTAAAAAAGATCCTGAAAATTTTTCAAAGGATGATTTTCATAAACTAAAAAATGAAATTTATAAAAAATATAAAATAGCAAAACCTTTTCAATCTATTGAACTAATTGAAAGATATGAAGAATTAATAGCTGATTGAACTTTAGAAGAAAACTTATTCTTCAAAAAAATACTAAGAAAAAGATGAGTAAGAAGTTTAAGTGGTATCACAGTTATATCTCTTTTAACTGATTTTTTTGGTTGTCCTTGAAAATGTATTTATTGTCCAACTTTTGAAGGTCTACCTAAATCATATATTCCTGATGAACCAGCTGTTCAAAGAGCTGTATTAAACAACTTTGATCCTATAATGCAAATTCATAATAGACTTAGAGCACTTGAAATTACAGGACATACTATAGAAAAAAATGATGTAAGAATTATTGGTGGAACTTGGTCAGTTTATCCCAAAAAATATAGAGATATGTTTATGAAAGCTATTTATGATGCTTTTAATACATATGATAATATGAAAAAATATCTAGAAAAAACAAATCTAGAAAATGATAAATTTGCTACTTTTAAATTAAAAGAATGATATAAAGCAAAATTATCTAAATCATTAGAAGAAGCAAAAAAAATAAATGAAACTTCAAGACTTAGGGTTATTTGAATAGCAATTGAAACAAGACCTGATTGGGTAACATTAGAAGAAATAAAAAGTTTAAGAGAATATTGAATTACAAGAGTTGAAATCTGATATCAAACAACTATTGATGAAATAAATAAACTTAACAAAAGAGGACACACAAATAAAGAATCAATAAAAGCCACACAAATACTAAAAGATGCTTGATTTAAGGTTGTAGCACACATGATGCCAAATCTTTTAGGTTCTACTCCAGAACTTGATAAAAAAGCTTTAAAAGAAGTTTTTGATAATCCAGATTTCAGACCTGATGAACTAAAAATCTATCCAATGATGGTAACAGATAAATCAGAATTAACTGAAATATGGAAATCATGAAATTTTAAAGCTTATGATGATGAAACTCTTATAGATTTAACAGCAGACCTTCAAATAATGATTCCAGAATATGTAAGACTAAATAGGACATATAGAGATATACCAGCAAATCAAATTTTAGAAGGTTCAAAAATAGCAAATTTAAGACAACTTGTAGAACAAAGAGTAAAAGAAAAATGAGCAAAATTAATAGATATTCAACACAGAGAATTAAAAGATAAAAAAAATAACCCTACAAAAGCAAATTTAAATATAGTAGAATATGAAGCTTCAAAATGAAAAGAATATTTTTTAACTTTTGAAGATTCAGAAGATAAAACTATTTTTAGTTTACTTAGATTAAGAATACCTAGTAAAGAAAATAAAGATATTTTAAATATTCTTCCTGAATTAAAATGATGTGCCTTAATTAGAGAAATTCATACTTTTTGAGATCAACTTTGAATAAAGGAAAAATGAACTAATTTTGGACAACATATAGGTTTTTGAAAAAAATTAATTACAAAAGCTGAAGAATTAGCATTAGAAAATTGATACAAAAAAATAGCTGTAATAGCCTGAGTATGAGTAAGACAATACTATGAGAAAAGAGGATATAGTTTAAAATGAGAATATATGGTAAAAGAATTTTAAAGTAAAAATAAATTTATTATTTTTACTTTTTTTATATAATAAAAAAAATATTTCTTTATAAATAATATGATAAACAAAATAATAAAATTTTTATTAATATTTTTAGTTATTAGTATTCCTTTAATAAATTCTAGCTTATTTGATTTATTTTGAATTCATTTATGATTAAATGTATCATGAAATTATGAATTTACAAAAGTAATCTATTTCAATATATTATCAAGTATAATAATATCATTATTTTCAATATATATTTTTATAAATAAAAAAAAGATAATAATACCAAAATTAATTTTTTTAATAATTCTTTCTTTTTCTATTTCAACATACTTTTCAATTTCTCCTTATATCTCTTTTATATGAAATACAACAAAAGCTCATAGTTTTATAATGTATTTAAACTTAATATGATTATATTTAATCTTATTAAACTCACCTAAAAAAGAAGTTAAAAAAATATTAAAATATTCTATTATATGACTAATATTAAGTAGTATAATTGCTATATGGCAATTATACTTTCCTAGTTTCAATTATTGAAACTTATCAAATAGAGCACTTTGAACTTTTTGACATCCTGATTATCTAGCATTATATTTATTGATTTTTATACCTTTATTATACAAAAATACTTTTAATATAAATAAAGATTTAAATTATATAATTACCATATTAACAATAACAACTTTATTATTAACAAAATCATTAACAGCTATAATAATATTAACTATATATACATTATATTTTATAATTCAAAATATAAATAAAAAATATAAAAATACTATATTATATTGAACAATTATATTTTCTATACTAGTAATATTTCTAATTTTTTATAATTTTGGTTTTTCTAAGTTACATTCATTCTTATCAAGATTTTTTATATGGACAACTGTAATAAATATAAGTTTTGAAAATATAAAAACTATATTAATCTGACATTGATTTGAAACTTTAAATTTAGTATTTGATAAAAACAAGAGTCCTTTTTTATATATATTTGAAAATATATGATTTACAGCAGACAGAGCTCATAATATTATATTACAATTTTTATATAATAGTTGAATACTTGGCTTATCATTATTATCTTATTGATTTTATTATTTATTAAAAAACAACAATTCTATTTACAAAACATCAATTATTCTAGCATTACTATTTTTAATGTTTAATTTCTCTTCAATAAGTAGTTTAATAATAATTATTATATCATTATGAATAATAACTCAAAACTGAAATAAAAATAAATATAATATTTATATAGTATACTTAATATTAATAATATCTATTCTATGAATGATTTTATCATATAAATTATATAAATCAGAAAATTTAATAAAATTTTGAAAAATACATAATATAGAGAGTGTATTTAAGTATAATCCAAATAACTATTTTAAAAATTGAAAATATCAAGAATGATTAAAATATTCAAAAATAAAAACTCAACTATATTATAAATCATATATTTATTTTTCTTGAAATATTGATAAATGATGTAAACAATTAACAAAAAATATAGCTAGTGTTGAAAATATGTTTTTTTGTTGAGACTTATACTGGGAAAAACAAGATAAAAATACAGCAAAAAAATATTATATATTATGACTATCTAAATTACCTGATTTATGGAACAAAAATAGTAAATATTATAATAATTTTATAATAAAAGATAGTATAAATTGAGCTAGATTCTTTAGTCCTAAATATTCTAATTTAAAAGAAATATTAAAAAGAGTATGATTAAAAATTGAAAATTCAAAAAATAAATTATAATAAC
This sequence comes from Candidatus Altimarinota bacterium, assembly GCA_027019405.1. Taxonomy (GTDB): domain Bacteria; phylum Patescibacteriota; class Gracilibacteria; order BD1-5; family UBA6164; genus JALUWO01. Next base: position 103,772 of record JALUWO010000017.1, read on the forward strand.
AAAAATATTAACAATAATTCAAGTAAAATGAAAAATATTACAACTGATTCTATATTGAAAACAAAACATAATTTCTGAGATTTTATAAAAACAACTCCATTAATTAAATCTGAAAGATTAAGTGAATTATATGATGCAGAAATTTATATAAAAAGAGAAGATTTACAACCAGTTAGATCTTATAAAATAAGATGAGCTTTTAATAAAATTTCTAGTTTATCTGATACAGAAAAAAAAGCATGAGTAGTTTGTGCTAGTGCATGAAATCATGCTCAATGAGTTGCAATAACTTGTAATCATTTAAAAATAAAAGGTACTATTTTTATGCCTATCACCACTCCTGAACAAAAAGTATATAAAACTAAAAAATTTTGATGAGATTATATTGATGTTGTTTTAATTTGAGATACTTTTGATGATGCTTTAAATGCTAGTATAGATTTTCAAAACAAAACAAATGCAACATATATTCATCCATTTGATGACCCTAAAGTTATAGAATGACAAGCAACAGTATGATTAGAAGTTTTTGAAGAAATAAATCCTGATTTTTATATATGTCCTATTTGATGAGGAGGTTTTATTAGTTGACAAATAATAGCCAAAAATTTATTTTCACCAAAAACAAAAATAATCTGAGTTGAACCAGTATGAGCAAAAGCTATGAAAGAAAGTTTAAAATCATGAAAACTTATTCAATTAGAGCATATAGATACCTTTGTTGATTGAGCTGCAGTAAAAAAAGAATGAAAACTTACATTTAATATATGTAAAAAAGAAAATCTAAAAATAATAGAATGTCCTGAAAATAGAGTATGTACAACAATACTTGATTACCTAAAAGAAGATTGAATTGTTGTAGAACCAGCTTGAGCATTAACAACTGATGCTTTAAAAGATTTAAAAGACAAAATAAAAAACAAAAAAGTAGTTATAGTTATTTCTTGAGGAAATTTTGATTTTGAAAGATTACCTGAAATAAAAGAAAAAAGTTTAAAATATGAATGATTGAAAAAATACTTTTTAGTTTCTTTTCCTCAAAGACCTTGAGCATTAAAAGATTTTTTAAATGTATTATGAGACTGAGATGATATTGAAAGATTTGAATATCTAAAAAAATCAGCAAAAAATACTGCACCTGTATTTATTTGAATAAAAACAAATAATAAAAAACATTGGAAAACAATAGAAGAAAAAATGAATAAACTTTGATTTAAATACAAAGATGTAACAAATGATGAACTTTATTTTGATTTATTAGTATAAATATATTATAATATATTAAAGATAAAGATTATAATTAATTATAAAATATTATGACATTAATTTTTTCAACAAGAAAAGAAGAAAATGAACCTAAAGTAATAGAAAATCATAAAAAAATTACTTTTAAGTCTCCTGATGCAATATGACCATATAGTAAAGCATATAGAATAAATGGTTTAGTATTTTGTTCTGGGCAAATAGCATTAAATCCTGAAACAATGGAATTAATAAAATGAGATATAGAACAACAAACAAGACAAGTGTGTAGAAATATAGCATGAGTATTATCAGAATACAATTTAAGTTTAAAAAATGTTGTAAAAACAACTATATTCCTAAAAAATATAGCTGATTTTGACAAAGTAAATAATGTTTATAAAGATTATTTTGTTTTAAAACCAGCAAGAAGTACAATAGAAGTCAGCAATCTACCTAAAAATGCTTTAATTGAAATAGAAGTAATTGCAAAAACAAATAGTTAATATTGACTAAAAAAATAAAAAAATCATAATATTATTAATATATTATGATTTTTTTATAAAAATGAATAAAAATAAAATAGATAATTCTTCATTAGAAAAAAATAATATTCCCCATATTTATTGAGCAATGAATATAGGTGATTTTAAATTACATAAAAATAATAAAGAGAAAATAATAGAAGATGCAAAAGTTTGATATAGTATTTATTGAGTTAATTCAATTACTGAATTAACTAATACTCAAAAAAATATAATTGTAGTAATCCCAGCTTTAACTTGAAATGCTAGACTTTTTGCTTCAAAAGCTAGCCAATGAGAATGATGGGCAAACTTTTATTGAAAAACTTGAAGAGTACTGGATCCAAATAAAAATATTGTTATATGATTAGATTATTTTTGATGACCTTATGACAGTACTTGACCATATAAACATAATTTAAACTTCTACCCTGTTCCTGCAGAAAAACAAGTAGAAGCTTGGAAAAAAGCTTTGAAATTAATTTGAATTGAAAAAATTGATATCCTAATTTGATGATCAAATTGATGATGACATATACATACTTGGGCTTTTGATAAAGAACTTGAACCAAAATACCTTATACCTATTGCTTGACCAATAGCTCCAACCTTAGAAGCAAAAGAATTTTTTAGTATACAAGTTGATTTTATAAAAAAAAGAGAAGATATAAGTAATAGATTAGAAAAAAATCTAGAAACACTTAAATGAAAATCAAAACTTTATGATGCTTTAATTATTGAAACAATAATAGAAGTAAAAGAAACTATAGAAAAATGGAATAATAAAAAAGCTATGAAAGTAGTTAGACAAATAGGTTTTCTAAAATTTCTAAATCCTAAATTTTTTGATAAATTTTATTTTGATAAACATCAAAATGAATTAAACTCATTTGAACAAGCAAAAGAAAATATGATGAATTATTTTAAAAATGAAGGTAAAAAATTTGAAAAAAGATTTTCTCTATCAAGTCTTATATTACTATCTCAAACAATTGTAGATGCTAAAAGAATTGCCCCTGAAGAATATATAAAAAAAATTAGTGAAAAAATAAATTTAATTATAATAAGTATAGAAGATGATAATTTATTTGAAACAAAATCAATGCAAGAATATTTCAATAAAGTAAAGCAGTTAAGAGAAAAAAGATGAGATGATTGAAAAACAAAAATAGAAGTTTTAAAAAGCTGACCATGTACAATACAAGCCTGACATGATGCATTTTTATGGGAAAAACCAATAGAAAAAATAAATAAATTAATCTTAAAAAATATAGATGATGAATAAATATAAATACATAATTTTTGATCTAGATTGAACTTTAATCAATTCAACTCATAAAATACTTGATATAATTGAAGATTATTTTTTAGATAATTATCCTGAATTATATGATACAGCTAGATATTATATGGAGAATTCTCAATGACAAAGTCTTCAAGAACAATTAGAAAATATTTTTCAAGATAAAAAAATAGCAGATAAAGAAACTAAAAAAATATATAAAATATTATGAAATCTAAGAGATAAAGTTAAATTTTTTCCTTGAGTACAAGAAAAAATAAAAGAATTATATAAAAATTGATATAAAATATTTCTTACAACCTGAAGCTCTACAAAATTTGCAAAACAAACATTAAAAGATTGATCAATAGATAAATATTTTGAAAAAATTATTTGAAGTGATAAAATTTTAAAATGAAAACAACATTTAGAAATTTTTAAAGAATTATCTTGAGATGAATACTTTTATAAAAAAGCTTTATATATTTGAGATTGAGATATGGATAAAATATTTGCACTTGAATCTTGAATTGATTTTATAAGAGTTTGAATAAAATGAAATAAAAATGAAAATAAAATAAAAAGTATTTTAGAAATTGATAAATATTTATAATTTAAACTTTAAAAATATGTTAACTTATATAGAAAATCTAGGAGAAAAATTAAAAAATCCAGATATTTCCAAAAAAGAAAAAGATGAAATCTTAGATGATTTAAGAAATGAAAAAGAAGCATCTGAAAGAATAATTTGAGAATATATTAAAAGAGAACAAATAAACACTAAATCTCAAAGAGAATGCATTGAGTGTAAAAAAATTATTGAACATGAAGAAAATATTATAAAAAAAATTAAAGAAATTTTAAATAAATAATTTAAAAAATTATGAAAATAGCAATTTGAACAAAATCTCCACCTAAAGTAGCAGCTATAGAAGAAGCTATTAAAAAATGTGTTTATTTTAAATGAAAAGACATTGAAATAATTCCATTAAAAGTAAATTCAGATATTTCAGATATGCCTGTTTCAGAGGAAGAAAATATGGCTTGAGCTTATAATAGAGCTAATAATTGTAAAAAAGAGGTAAAAGCTGATTTTTATATTTGAATGGAGTGATGAACTACTATTATTTGAGATAAAGCATATTTATTTTGAGTAGTTTATATTTTAGATAATTCTTGAAACTGACATTATTGATTTTCAAATAAAATGGAAGTTCCAGAATATTTTAGAAAAAAAATATATGATGAAAATCTTGAATTATGACCAGTATTAAGTGAAGCTACAAAACAGGAAAATGCATCAAAAAAATGATGAGCTTTTGCACATTGGAGTGATGATATGCTTACAAGAAAAGATCAATTTGTACTTGCTTTTTTAAGTTGAATAGTTCCATTTTTTAACAAATATTATAAACTTTAAACTTACATTATAATAATATATGAAAAAATTAATATTATTAATATTTCTAGTTTTAAATAGCATAATATCTATTAGTTATGCTAATACAAATTTAGATTTTAAATGAAAAATTACTAAAATAATTGACTGAGATACAGTTTATGTATCTACATGAACAACTGATTTTAAAGTAAGAATTTTATGAATAGATACTCCTGAAAGTTATCTTTTTTGATGAATTAAAAACTATAAATACTATGGTTGTGGAATTTCTGCTAAAAAATATGCTATAAAATATTTATCATGAAAAACACTGTGATTTTACAAAGATAACTTAGCAAAACCTACAGATAAATATTGAAGAAAACTTAGATTTATAAAATTATCAAATAATAATAATCTAACTTCTAGTGGAACTTATGGTTATACAATTTTAAAATTATGACTTGCTAATTTCTATAAATATGAAAATCAAAGTTTTTCTTGAGTTTATAAACAAATTGATGATGAAAACAAAATTATTTGAAAATGAATATATAATCCTTTTTGTCAAGCACAAGATAAATATATAAAAGAAAATTGACATAGAACTTGAAGTTGAGAAATTCAAAATATTATAGATAAAACTTTACTTTCAAAAAGAAAATTTCATTATCAATTACAAAATGCTAAATTTGAACAATTAAAAACTTTAACTTGAACTACTATTTTTGTAAATCCAAGTGATAGTAAACTTACTTGAGAACAATTATGACAATTAAAACAAAATTGAAATATAATAATTGCTTACCTAAGTATTTGAGAAGCAGAACCTTATAGAAAATACTGGGATTCTTCTTGGATAGATTCAAAATGAAAACTTACAAATAAATCTCCTGATTGGTTATGAGAAAAAAATCCTAAATGGAATAGTTATTATGTAAAATATTGGCTTAGTTGATGGCAAGATATTATTTTTAATGAAATAAAAAACATTAAATCTAAATGATATGATGGAGTAATTTTAGATACTCTTGACACATATTGATATTGGTCATGGTATAAATGAATTTCTGATGCAGATAATAAAATGGTAAATTTTGTTTGAAAAATTAGACAACATTTGTGAGATTATTTAGCAATTATTCCAAATGGAGGTTTACCACTTGTAGAAAAAATTTGATATTTAGATTTGATAAATGGTCAACTTACAGAAAGTTTGTTTTCATTAAATAATAAAGAAAGATTAGATACTGATAAAAATTGGCAATTACAATATTTAAACAAAGTAAAACAAGCTTGAAAGCAAGTTTTTAATATTGATTATATTTCTTGAAACAATGATTTAGTATGTAAGTTTTATAATTTTGTAAAAAAGAAGTGATTTTTATGAGCTATTTATAATTTATGATTGGATAGTTTTCAAAAAATAGAATGTGAAAAAAATAACTATCCAGAACTTGCTCATAAATTTTGAATTGCTACACAAGGAACATCAAGTTCTTACTATTATTTTCAACCTGCATCTAATGCAATAGATGATGATTTAACTACAGTTAATCATACTTCTGATAAAAATAGTGAAAACTGGCTTCAAATATATATTCCAT
>JALUWO010000018.1 GCA_027019405.1 Candidatus Altimarinota bacterium
GATTATTAGTACCACTTGCTATTGATACAAATGCTAAATGGCTGAGTAGAAATTATGTTTCGTTTGAAAATTTGGTACAATGTCACAAAGCTGAGGATGAATTTACAGAAATATTCTGACGCTATCATGTCCAGAAAGGAAAGAAACATGTTTGACATCAGCCTTTGTGAAAACTATGAGTCTTAAAGAACACACAACCATATTTTAACAATTTGGTTGGTAAATATATTATAAAGGAAAAATATGAAAATTGCATTTATTATTACAAGTCCAATATTTGTAGCGTCGGATGGTGTTGTAAGTCAAGCACTTACATGGAAAACTGGCTTAGAAAATCTGGGGCATGAAGTTATTTTAATAAATATGTGGGAAAAAAATGATTGGAAGGGATTTGATATTATACACCTTTTCCATTTTAATGAATATATGAAAGACACTATAAATAATATTTCAAAAGTAAATGAAAATATAGTACTCTCACCAATTTTAGATCCTACTTTTAGTATCGAAAAATTAAAATTATTTGCCCGCTGGGGAAGTAATAGATTAAGACTAACAAATAAGTATCATGCATTATCTAGCATACATAATAAAATAAAACTTGTACTTATTCGCTCTGAATTTGAGAAAAAATATATAGTTAGAGGAATTGGTATAGCAGAAGATAAATGTCAAGTAGTACCTCTTGCATATAAGAATAGCCTTCTAGAGATAAATAGAGAGAGAGAACCTTTTTGCTTACATATAAGTTTGTTAACAGATGAAAGAAAAAATGTTAAGCGCCTCATTGATGCTGCTAAAAAATATAACTTTAAACTTATTTTAGGAGGAAAACTTCGGAATAAAGAAGAAGTGGATCTTTTAAATAGTTGGATGGATAATAATACTAATATTGAATATCATGGATATTTATCAAATGAAGAAAAGATTTCACTTTATTCAAGAGCAAAAGTATTCGCTTTACCAAGTACAAATGAAGGTGTTGGAATAGTTGCCCTTGATGCGGCAGCAATGGGTTGCGATGTTGTAGTAACAAATCTTGGTGGTCCAAAAGAATATTATAGCGATATGGCTATAGCCGTTGATCCATACAGTGTTGACGATATTGGAAAATCAATTAAAAAAATTATTGATGGAGAAACATTTCAACCAAAATTACTAGAACATATTAAAAATAATTATTCTTTAATGAGTGTATCAAAGAAGCTGTTAAATAAATATACTAAAATAGTAAATAATTCAAGATTAGGTGAATAAGTTGAAAACAATACTTTTACTTGCATATGCTATATCACCAACGAAAGGTTCAGAGTATGCTGTTGGATGGAATTTTCTAACTTATCTTGCTAAAAACAATAAAGTTTTTGTTTTAACAGGACTTTCTGGTGAACATATGGGGGATACAGAAGAAGTTGAAAAATACTTTCAAAATAATCCAAATCCTAACATAAAATTGATATCTGTAAAACCTACTAAATTAGCAAAATTTATCAATTGGCCCAATAAAGTTGGGATTTTAGGACCAATATTTTATCTTGCATTTCCATTTTGGCAAAAAGAAGCTTATAAGATTGCAAAAGAAATTGTTGCAAATGAAAAAATAGATATTGTACACCATCTTAATCCTATTGGCTTTAGAGAACCTGGTTATTTATGGAAACTTGATAAGCCTTTTGTTTGGGGTCCAATTGGAGGTGCACAATTTATTAATTATAAATTACTGAAAAACCATCCACTAACATCTAAAGTATTTTTTTTCATTAAAAATATAATAAATTTTATACAATTGAATTGCAACAGAAGAATTCGTAAAGCAGCAAATATATCTTCTATGTTGATTTTTAGTACAACCACAAATAGAACAAATTTTGAAAAATATTATGGAAAAACTGGACCAATAATTTCTGAGCAGGCCTCGTTTATAATTGATCTAGCTCTTGATAAAAGAGTAGTTGATACGGATGCTCTTGATATAGTTTGGATTGGTCAAATATCTTATAGAAAAAACCTTTTTTTATTATTTAATGCATTATCATTGGTGAAGAATAAAAGTAAATGGAGATTAAATATAATTGGTGATGGAACAGGTGTCGATAAATTGAAAGATATTGCAGAAAAATTGGCAATTTCTAAAAATATCATTTGGCATGGTTCAAAAGTTAGAACTGAAGCAGTTTCTATCATACAAGGGGCTGATTTACATGCAATGACAAGTTTAAGTGAAGCAAACACAACTGTATTATATGAAGCAGTAAGTTCTGGTATACCAACAATTTCACTTGATCAAGATGGCATGCATAGTACATTAGCTAATGGCAATGGCATTCTTGTCGAAGTTTCAACATATGATGAAACAATAAAACGATATGCCAATAGAATAGATGAATTAATTGAAAACCCAGAACTATTAACGACGTTAAAGCAAAAAACTATATCTCTAATAGATGAATTTTCTTGGGAAAAAAAGATCCAAAAAGTTGAGGAAATTTATGATAATGCAATAAGTAATTACAATAAGCAGGAAAAACATGTTACGAAATTCCATTAATACCTTCATTTCTAAAATCAAAGGTGAAGAGTTTGTTCTTGATACAGAAATACCACTCAACTATTTTCTTGGAATACTTTTTAATCGATTAATTATGATGATTCGAGGAATGTGTATTTTTAAAAAAAAATATATTTTTATTGGTCGAAATTCAACCATTAAATGCAAACATAAACTACATATCAAAAAAAATGTAAAAATTGGTAATGATTGCTATATTGATGCTTTATCAATTGATGGCATACAAATAGGGTCTAATGTAAATATTGGTAAATATTGTAGTATTGAAGCTACTGGATCACTAACAAATATTGGAAAAGGATTAGTAATTGGGGATGGAGTGGGCTTGAATTCAAATTGTTTTTTAGGATGTGCTGGTGGGATTGAAATAGGTAAAGATACTATTATAGGGGAATTAGTAACTATGCATTCCGAGAATCATAATTTTTCAGATATCAATGTAGTCATTAAAAAACAGGGAATTAATAGAAAAGGGATCAAGATAGGCAGTGGTTGCTGGATTGGTGCCAAAGTTACAGTATTAGATGGTGCTGAAATAGGGAATGGATGTGTTATAGCGGCTGGATCAGTAGTAATCGCTGGTAAGTATGACGACAATGGAATATATGGAGGAGTCCCTGCAAAACTATTAAAAAGTAGAGGAGTATCTAAAGATGTATAAAATTTTTGTAGATGCTCATGTCTTTGATGGAGAGTTTCAAGGGACATTGACATATATAAAAGAGATATATCTCAAAATTCTAGAAAAAAATCAAAATATCACTATTTATTTTGGAGCAAATAAGATTGAAAATGTAAAAAAAGTTTTTGATAAATTTGAAAATGCAAAATATGTCGAATATAAATCTAAAAATAGTTTTAGTAGAATATTTGTAGAAATACCAAGAATTATAAATAAGATTAAGTGTACTCATGCACATTTTCAATACATTATACCATTTAATAAAAATAAGAATTGTAAGCACATAGTAACTATTCATGATATTTTGTTTAATGACTTTCCTGAAGAATTTTCATTAACATATAGACTAAAAAGAAATTTTCTTTTTTATATGAGTGCAAAACGTGCTGATGCTTTATTGACTGTTTCGAATTATTCTAAGAGAAAAATTTCAGAACAGTATCATGTATCTATAGATGACATAATAGTTACACCAAATGCAGTTTCTGAAGAGTTTTACAATTTTGAATACTCAAAAGATGATTCTAGAGATGTTATAAAAAATAACTTTGGTATTGGAAACTATATTTTATATGTGAGCAGAGTAGAACCGAGAAAAAATCAACTGTTGTTATTAAAAACATATTTAGAATTAGCATTATGGAATGAAAATCTTTCATTAGTCTTTATAGGCAAAAATTCTCTTGATAGTGGATTGAGTGAATATATTGAGACATTAAGTGATGATATTAAACATCATATATTGTGGCTAGAACAAGTTGAATTTATTGACTTGAAACATTTTTTAAATGCTGCAAAGTTATTTGTTTATCCTTCTAAGGCAGAAGGCTTTGGTATTCCACCTTTAGAAGCAGCAGCATTAGAGACTCCTGTGTTATGTTCAAATACTACTGCAATGGAAGATTTTGACTTTTTTGAGCCTTTTGTATTTGATCCAAATGATGCTCATCAATTTAAAATTGAACTAAAAAAGATTATTGAAAAATTAAGTAATATTGATACAAAAAATATAAAGACTAAGGTGCTTTTACAATACTCTTGGCAAAAAAGTGCAAATAAACTTGTAGAAATAATAAATGAATTTAAGAGATAGTATGAGAAAAGAAATAACCATCATCGGTACAGTAGGTATCCCTGCTAAATACGGTGGATTTGAAACACTTACAGAATATTTAACAAAAAATTTGAATACTAAATATGATATTACCGTATATTGTAGTTCTAAGAGTTATGATAAGAAGTTAGAGATTTATAATAATGCTAAATTAAAATATATAAATCTAAATGCAAATGGTGTGCAAAGTATTCCTTATGATATTGTTTCAATATTTAGTTCGTTAAAGTTTGCAGATACATTACTTGTACTTGGAGTATCT
>JALUWO010000019.1 GCA_027019405.1 Candidatus Altimarinota bacterium
TATATATCTGGATTTAAAACTATGTGATAAGGTGTCTTATCTTCTATACTTTTTTTCATAGCTATATTATGTGCTGATCCATAACCTAAATTTGCATTGTTAAATATATATTCTATCCTTTCGTCAAATTTCTCTAACTGTTTCAAATCATTGTTTAATGAGTTATCAATTAAGTATAGTTTTACTTCTAAATTTGTATTTAAAAAGCTTTTAATCACTTTCAATACTTGAGCTTCTTTATTATGATAAAGGACTATTGAAGCCGATAATTGCAGCTTACTCATTACATTCCTTTAATATTCTTAAAAAAATTTCTGCAGACTTTTCCCAAGTATATTTTTTTACATTTTCTAAACTTTTATTTTTTAATTTATCAAGAAACTGTTGATTATTTAATAAATACTCTATTTGTATTTTAATATCATTTTCGTCTAAAGGATTACAATAATGAACTGAATTCCCATACACTTCTTTGAAAACAGGAATATCTGATAGCAAAACTGAACATCCACAGGCCTGTGCTTCCAAAGGGGGAATGCCAAATCCTTCATATAAAGATGGATATACAAAAAATAAAGCATTTGAATATAATTCAATTAGTTTATCATCATCTACTCTTCCTAAAAAAACAATGTTTTTACTTTCTTGAATCTTATCTAATATTTTAAGAGTACTTTTTCCAAATATTTTAGGATTTATTCCCCCTACAATATACAATTTTACATTGGTATCAATCTTTAAAAAAGCTTGAATCAATCTTTCAAAATTTTTATGCTTAGCAATAGAAGAAAGGCCTAAAATATATTTCTCTTTTTGTCTTATTTTTTTGGGTTTAAAAGTTTCATTTACTCCATTATAAATTACAGAAATTTTATTAGGATTTATATTAAAATAATCAGATATTTCTTTTTTAGAAAATTCACTAACAGTAATGATATGTTTTGAATTTTTTAACATTAAAGGCCATACAATTTCATAATATTTTTTATATTTCCAATTTACATCATATTTCAAATTAATAATATCATGAATTGTTACAATTTTATTGGTGTAAAATATAGGTAGTGTATTAGAAAAATTAATTATTAATGGATTATTTTTTTGTTTTAAAAAATTTAATAATGAAAGTTGATCCCATAATTGCCCTTTTAAGTTTCCTATTTTTTTAACTTCTAATTCTTTAGCTATTTTTTTATGTAAAATATTTTTAGGAGCAATAAAATTTAAATCAAAATTTTCATTTATCTTTTTGATCGCTTTACTTAACTCTATACCGTATCTTTGGACACCTGTAATAGGTTGAGTTAAAAACCTTGAAGTTATAAATATTTTATTTTTCATGATTGGTTTCCTTATAACTAATTTAATATAAATGGACAATGAACAATGTAAATATCTATAAACAAAAAAATTAAAGAAATTATTAATATTTGTCCAGCAATTAATTTATTTTTAAATAATTTATAAAGATAAGGTATTAAAAAAATTAGACTAACATCAAAATATTGTATAAATCTAAAAGAAAAAACAGGAATATTAGAAAATGCAAACCAAAAAAATAAGCCAAATCCTAAAAATTTTAAAAATAAGATTATATTTTGATCAAAAAATTTTATAAAAAAAAGAAAATAATAATATATAAACATTAAATATAATATAGTAGTATTAATCAAATTAATTTGATTAATACTACTATTAGAGTCAGTTTTAATAAATGTTATATAAAATAAAGCTTTATATTTTAAATCTGAAGGTAAAAATTTTGTTAATAATTCTAAATTATATAAATTAAAAATTAACATAGACAATAATAATCCGATAAAAGGTAACAATATATAAAAAATTCTATTTATATTTTTAGGAGAAATAAAATAAAATAAAAATAAAATTATTGCACTATAATGAAAGAAAACAGCAATTAATGATTTAAAAAAATATTTTTTCATGTTTTTATTAATAATATCTTCAATAGATAATAAAAAAATACCAATAGCAACTCCCTGTCTTATTTGAATAATTCCTAAATTAGGAAAAAAAATCAATATAAATACTATAATACTTAAAATATAATTTTTGGAATATTTTGTTATTGCTTTTAAAAAAGTATAAACAATTAAAAAAATATAAATTATATATAAGCCTAACCAACCTGCATTAAATAATTTATCTGTATATAATATTAACCAATAAGAAATTTCAAACTTAGAATCATAACCTATATTGTTTACCAAAGGATTAATATAATTGATAAAATCAGGAGAATACGGTGCACATAATAAACCTACAATAATTAAAATAACAATGAAAAAGAAGTTCCAAATTGTTAATTTTTTTATATGAACTTTTGATACATACATTTCCATTTCTCCAACCACTTTTCATAATCATATCGTTCTTTAGCATTTTTCTGAATTTCTAAACTATTTTCTTTCCAAAATTTAATATTCTTTTCAAAATCATTCATTCTTATATATAAATTATCTTGACTATTATATTCAAAAATATATCCATTATTTTCATTTATCATTTCAGGAATACCCCCTATTTTTGATCCAATTACGGGTTTTCCATATATAAAAGATTCAACTACTGTCATTCCTAATGTTTCTTCCCATAAACTTGGAACTACTACACAATCAACATAAGGATAAAACTCATCAGGGTGAACTTTGCCTAAAAATTTAATGCTATTATCTTGATACTTTTGTTGTACTTGACTAACATATTCTTCTTTTCCATTTCCTGCAATTAAAAGCTTCCAATTTAATTTTTTATTTTTTTTAAACACCTCTAATAATAACTCTATACCTTTATTTTGTGCTAATGTTCCAATAAAACCAAATACCATATCTTCATTAACTTCTTTTCTATAATTTAAATTGTATTTAAAATTTTTAATATTCCTTGAATTATATATAACTTCATGAGTCTTCACTTCTTTAAAATATTCATAATTTTTGAGTTTGTTTAAAATAAAACTACTTACCCCTACTAATCCAGTTGCATAATTTGAGTTTTTCTTATACATAAGCCTTAAAGTTTTACATACATTACATTGAGTTTGACAAATCCTACCTCTCTTAAACATATTAGTAGGACATAATAAATATTGATCATGCAAAACTTGAATAAAAGGAATATTATTTTCTCTTAAAAATTTCCACAAAACAGGGGCAGACCACCCTTGCGTATTATGAACTGAAACTATGTCAGGCTTAAAATCATTTATTACAGATTCCAAATGACTAATAACAAAAGGATTATAAGTTTCAATTAAATGCCATAGATTTCTTTTTATACTATTTTGTTTTGACTTAAAAGGTAAATAAATATTTTTAATGGGAAATCTTATAACTTCTATTCCATTAACAAAATCTTTTTTAATGGTATTTTCTTCCCACAAAGCAATAACCATCACATCGTTATTTTTAGTTTTCATTCCTTCAACTAAATTTTTTAGAGTTATTTCTGCACCACCTGCAATATACGGATCATAAAAACTATTTATATACAATATTTTCAAAATATTTTCCCTAATCTGTTATTTAGTCCATCTTTTATTGCTTTGTTAAAAGTTTCTAAACTTTGTTTGCTTTTATCTTTCGAGAAATTTAAAAATAATTTAAATATTTTTATGTTTAAATTATAGAGACTTTTATTAATAATTAAATTTTCTTTTTCAAACACAACTCTATTTCGTGTAGAATAATATATTCTAAAAGGATTACCTTTTGAAAATATACTAAAAACTGTTTCTTTTTTATTAACATTCCAAGAAGTATCAATATCCTCCAAAACACTATCTAAAACAACATAAATATCCCCACCATTTTTAGTCACCCTATAACTCCACTCATGGTCATCTGCATACACAAAAAATTCTTCTCGTGGATACCCAATAGTATCTATCAAACTTTTATGAAAAAACATACCTCCATAAGGTGCTACTGCTACTTTTCCACTTTTGATATTAGGATTTTCGGTAAATGTTTGCATTCCCATTTTTCGCTTTATTACTCTTATAACTTTTATAGGTAAATCTAAAATATGAAAACCTAAAAAGCTATTTTTTCTACCTAAAACTAAATTAGGGTTATATGTCATGATAGCTTCTTTGTACTGAACTCTATCAGGGCGATATGAGAGTAATGAAACTTTTTCTTTTTTATTTTCTTGTTCTAAATTATCCCAAAACTCTTTTAAAACTTTTAAGCCATCTTTCTGTGGCTGATTATCATCATCTAAAAGCCAAATATACTCACAATTTTCACAACTATAAGCCTCTTCAAGCCCTCTTTTATACCCACCTGCTGAACCTGTATTTTCATCAAGATATATGACTTTTAATCTTTCTTGATTTTTGCTTTCATACTCTTTTAACTTATCTCTACTATTTTGTTCTGAAGCATTATCTACTACTATTACCTTATCTACACCCTCTTTATAACAAGCATCCATAACCTGCTCTAAAAGATGAAATCTATCTCCATAAGTTACTATTACTGCACATGTTTTCATAAATATTTATCCCGAATATTGTGGCAACCTATTTCATTGCAAAAGTTTTCAAATATCTTTAAAAGTATTTCTTGTTTTACAGATGCTATATATTTAAATAAAATAGA
>JALUWO010000020.1 GCA_027019405.1 Candidatus Altimarinota bacterium
CTGCCATTTAAGATTTTCTAGAAAACTCTTATTTTTACTTTGAAAATAGGAGTTTTTTTATATTATGTATTTATATGAAAATAATTTAATACAAAATGGTTAATAAAAATATAGATTTAGAAATTGTAATTAAAGATTTAATTGATAAATCAAAACTTATATGTAAAAATTTTCTTTTATTTATAAGGGAAGATTTTTTAATAAAAAATAAAAATAAAGCTCATAATTTAGAAAATCATATAGAAAATTTTAAAGAAAAAATAAAAATTAATCAGCAAAAAGAAAATCCAAGAGATTTTAGAAAATATGATATTCATTATGTAAATTATTGAATAAATATTTGAAATGAAATCAATTGAATTAGACCTTCTTTAATTATAAAATCAAATAGATATAATAGGTGATATGATACTTTAGTTATTCCTATGACTTGATTATATGATGAAAATAATAATATAAAGCAATTAGATACTTTTGATATTATTATTAATCCAAATAATGATAATAAATTAAAGAAAGATTCTTTATTGAAAATTAGGCATTTAAAATCTATTTCTAAAAAAAGAATTTTATGAAGAATTTGAAAACTTGAAAATTTAGATGTTGAATGAATTATGCTTTATGATGAAATTGATAGAAAAATAAAACAAATGATGTGAATAAAATAAAAAAATCTCTCTTGAATATTTTCAAGAGAGTCGCGTCGATTCATAGATAAAATCTATGAAGACCAATAAAGTAATTTTATTATATATAAAAAATGTAAAAAAAGCAAATTTTTTTTATAAGAAATTACTAAAATATTTTAATTTTAATAGAAAATAAATAATTATATGGATAAAATAAAGAAGATTCAAAATCTTATAAATAATATAAGAATACCATCATATTATATTCAAAATATTGATAAAGTTGTTTTTAATGAAGAAAAAATGAATTTGGAAGTAGAATGAGATATGAAATGAAAATTTTCATTAAAAAATAAACTTAATGATTTAACTTGAAAAGAATGGAAATTTGCCACAAAAACTGTTATTAATAAGGTTTATCCATTTAATTTACAACATAAATTAAGGAAAGAACATTGATGACAAAAACCACCAGAATTATGTGCTGATATTATAAAAATTTTTACAAAAGAAAATGAAAAGGTATTAGATCCATTTGTTTGAGTATGATGAACTTTATTATGATGTTGATTAATAAATAGAAAATGAATTTGAATTGATTTAAATAAAAAATGGAAAGAAATATATGAAAAAGTTTGTGATTTAGAAAAACTAAAAAAAGAAGAATTTAAAATATGAGATAGTTTTAAAGTTCTTGATGAAATTGATAATGAAAGTATTGATTTTATTTTAACAGATATTCCTTATTGGGATATTGATAAGATAAAACATTCTAGATGAAAAAAAGCAAATAAATCAAATTTATGAAGTTTTAATAATGAAGAATTAAAATCAAAAGAAGAATGGATAAATGATATGAAAAAAATTTTATTAAAAGCTACAACTAAATTAAAAGTATGAAAATATATGGCAGTTTTTATTTGAGATATATATTTTAATAATTCTTATCATATTCTCCATGCTGATATTGCTAATGCTCTTTCTTCTGATGTTTTAGTTTTAAAATCAAATATAGTATGGTATGATGTATCTAAAAGTCTTCATGTTTATTGATATCCATATTCATATGTGCCTTCTTTAATTCATCAAAATATATTAATATTTAAAAAAGAAAAATAAAAACATGAAATATATTTGAAATAAAACAAAATTATTAGATTTTATTAATGAGTGAGTAAAATTAACTTGATTAAAAAGTTGAATTTTTTTTGATGCTTTTTCTTGAACAGCATCAGTAGCAAAATTTTTTAAAAAGAAATGATTTAATATTATTTCAAATGATTTAATGTTTTATTCATATGTAGAACAAAAAGCATATATTGAAAATAATACTATACCTATTTTTAGAAAACTATTTAATTTTTTAAAATTAAATTCTGATAATATTAATAAAAATTTAGATATAATAATAGATTATTTAAATGATTTAAATTGAATTGAATGATTTATTTATAAAAATTATTGCCCTACTTGAAGTAAAAAATATTCAAATCAGGAAAGGCAATATTTTACTGATTACAATTGAAAAAAAATTGATACTATAAGAAATAAAATTGATGAATGGAAAAAAGAAAATTTAATAAATGAAAATGAATATTTTATTTTATTAAGTATTTTATTAAATGAAGCAGATTATTTAGCAAATATAAGTTGAACATATTGAGCTTATTTAAAAATATGGAGATCTGTTGCTACTAATAAATTACATTTAAAGAAAAGAGAGTTAATATTATCTGATAAGCTTCATAGAGTTTATAATAAAAATACAAATGAATTGATAAATGAAATTAAAAATATTGATATAACTTATATAGATATTCCTTATAACCAAAGACAATATTCTTCAAATTTTCATATTTTAGAAACAATAGCTAAAAATGATAATCCAACTATTAAAGGAATTACAGGACAAAGAGAAGATTCTATAAAAAAATCATCAAATTATTGTAAAAAGAGATTTGTTATTAATGAAACAGAAGAGTTAATTAAAAATTTAGATTCTAAATATATTTTATTTTCATATAGTTCTGATTGACTAATGAATTATGAAGATTTAAAAAAAATTTTAGATAAATATTGAAAAAAAATTAAAATATTGAAAAAAATATATAGAAGGTTTAAGACTGATAATTCAAGAAAATATAAAAATGAATGAAAAGACTTAGTAGAATATTTATTTGTTTATAAGAAATAAAATTATGAAAATATTACCACATTATTATCTATGATATTGAAAAATTAAAGATCATATGAATTATTTAAAAGTTTTTGCATATTTATGATTAAATGATTATTATACTAGAATAGATACAGGTGAGAAATCTTTACAAAATTGATTTTCTTTATTGAATATTAAAGAAGAATGATGAAATACAAAATATGAAAAAGGTATATCTTTTATAAAAAAATGAATTAAATATTTGGCAAATGATGAGAAAATTTTTTATTATGAGAATTGAAAAGAAATAAGTAGCAATGATTATATTAATAAAAATGGATTATTTGATCAATTTAAGGTATTTGCTTTAATTTCTTTATGATTTTTTAAAAGAAATAAAGAAAGTAAGGATTCTTTTGTTATAAGTAAAAAATTAGAAGATTTTTTCCAAAATGGATGATATCAAAATGATTTATTTAAATCAGAGGAAATCAAAAATATAATACTAAATTCTTTTATATTTAATAGAATTAAAATACTTTTAAGCTTAAGTAAAGAGGATATTCAAAATGATTTAGGTATTGATTTATCACCTGATGATGCTGATGAATTAATGGAAGAAAATTTTGATATTTGTAATATAAAGACTTTTAGAAAATATTTTTGATATTACCATAGTGCTACCTGAAAAAATTTTGGTAATAGAGTGGCTTATATTGAATCATACTTAAAAGAATTATGATTTATAAATGAAAATGGTAGAATAAAAAAAAGTGAATTATTAGAAGCTTTAGAAGATAATAAAAATATAGAAGTTATAAACTTAGAAATGACTGAAAAACAAATAAGTTTTTTAGAAAATTCTATATTATATTCTATATTGGATTATTTTTTAAAAAAAGATGATAATATAAATATTATTTGATTATTTGGAAAATGGTGAAGATGAAAAACTTATTTAATTAATAATTATATAAGAAAAAAAGAAGAAAAAAAAGAAAAAATATTATTTTTTGAACATAATGCTTGGGAATATCAAAATCAATTATGATGAATGTCTTCTTTATATTTAACAATATTAAATAAATATTATGAATTAATAGAAGAAAACTATAAATGAAAAATTAAAATTTATAAGATATTAATTGCTAATTTTAACATAAATAAAGAAAGGATTTGATATTGACCTTTAATTATATTAATATTATTAATAATAATTTCAATAATTATATCAATATTAATATGAAAAGTAAATGTTATTATTTGGTTAAATAGTTTATTTTGAGTATCCTTAGTATTATGGTGAGTATTTCAATATTTATTTAATAAAGATTTATATATAAATACATATAATAAATACTTAAAAATATTTGACTATAAAAAATATTTATGATGAAAATATGATATAAAAGAAAACATTAAGTATTTATTTGGAGCAATTAATAAAATATGAGATTTTAATAGTAAAATATTAGTAATAGATGATTTAGATAGATGTAATTTAGATAATATTATGTCTGTAATTGATTGATTATTATTTTTATTAGAGAAGATTAAAATGAATAATTTAAAGGTTATTATTAATATTGATGAAAGATTATTAAAAAAAGCATTAATCTATAAATATTCATTAAAAGATAATTTAGAAGATAGAAAATTTATTAAAGATTATTTAGATAAAATTTTTAATATATGAGTAAAATTAGTTGATTTAAGTAATGAAGATAAAGGTTATTTGATTTCAAATAATAATGATAATAATAATGAAAATAATAGAGAATATAAAGAAATTGAAAATAGTATAACTGAAATTGATAAAGATATACTAAAAAAAGCTTTATTTAATAAAGTTATTACTCCAAGAGAAATTTTAATATTAAAAGAAAAAATTATTATATTAAAATATATATTAAAATCTCATTTTTGAAATGAAAATAATTATGAATATATTATTGAAAAACTTATAAAATATTATAATTGATATGAAGATTTACAGAATGATTTTACAAAATATAATGAAGAATATATTAAAAATTCTCTAAAAGAAGAAGAATATTTAGAAATGAATATATTAAAACTTATACAAATGGTATTAATTTATTAGAAATAAATTTATGAAAATAGAAAATTCAAATACATTATGATATTGAAATATAAATACTCATCTTGAATATTTATATATTTTAAGTTTATTTGATTTAAATAAATTAGAAAATAAATCTTTTTTAACAAAAATTGATTCTTGAGAAAAATCCTGAGAACATTGATTTTGATTATTAGAAATAAAAAAAGAAGATTCAAAGGTTTATTTTAAAAAACATTGAAAAAATTATTATATAGATATAAAAAATCAAAAAATATTTAATACTGATAGGAATAATGAAATTGACTCTAATAATTATTTATATAGGAATTGATTATTTTGAGATTCTTTTAAAATGAATTCTTTTATTTCATTATGAATTATAGAATCTTATGAAGAAGAAAGAATAGAATATTTTAAAATAACAGAACAATGAAAAAAATTTATAAATAAATTAAAAAATTATTTATGAGATGATTTAAAAAAATATAATAAAAATTATATAAAAAATAATCAAATTGAATTATATAATGAATTTAAAAATTTATTCATAGATTCTTTTATTTATAATAGAATTAAAGAATTTTCTTCTACTAATATAAATCAAATTATAGAAGATTTATCAAATATAGATGATGATAAATATAAAATTACATTTGATGAAATATCAGAATTAAAAAGAGCATGAAATATTAATTTGGTAAGTTTAGAAATTTTTTTTATATTATTTTGAAAATACCATTGAGCAAGTGGAAAAAATGCTAATAATAGAATAGCTTATGTTAAATCATATTTAGAATATTTTGATTTTATAAAAAAATGAAAACTTATTTTAGAAAGTAAAAATACTAAAATACAGGAACCATCTATTGAATATAATTCAGATAATCTATTAAAAAACTTAAAAGAATATATAAAACAAGATAAATTTTTTAATGATATAAACATTTGAAGTGTTAATTCTAATAAATATTTTCAACTTTGATTAAAATGAAATAATAAAATAAGTAATAATTGAATTCATTTTGAAGTTATAAAAAGGAAAAATCAATTATTTCTAGAAATTCATTTTGAAAATAAGGAAAATAATAATTTTATAAATAGAATAAAATTTGATGAAAATAAGTATGAATGGTTTGATTGGTTTGAATCTAAAAGTATTAGAAATAAAAAAATTTTTGAATTAAATGAAAATAATTTTGAAGAAATAAAAAATAGTTTAATTGAAATGTATAAAGATTTTGATAATAAACTAAACACCTTAACTTCTAAATCAGATAAAATGATAAAAAATCTAACATCACAAGAATCACTTTTGCTTTTATCTCTATTAACAAAACCTTTTTCTATACTTTATTGAGTATCTTGAACTTGAAAATCAAGAGTAGTAAAAGAATTATGGGAAAAAATGTATTGAGAGAAGATTATAAAAATTATTTTCATAAAGAAGCAGTACCACCAAATTGGTTTGATGAGACAGAAGTTTTGGGAAGATATAATGAAATAGAAAAATATAAAGAATGAAGTTTTATAAAACATTTAGAAAAAGCAATAAAAGATCAAGATCATAATTATGTATATTTACTTGATGAAATGAATTTATCACATATAGAACAATATTTTGCTCAATATCTTTCAGCTATTGAAGAACTAAATAGTGATAATGCTTGGATACATGTTTGAGAAGTTTTAGATTTAGATGAAAACAATAGTAATAAAATTTATACATTTCATTTGAATGAACAATTTAATATTGAATTATCTAAAAGAGATTGAAGTTGAAAAAAATGAGATGAATTTATAAGAGCTTTATTATTATCAGAATCAGGAGAAGTAATAATAGAATCTAATAAAACACCAACAGACTTTTATAGATTATTAATGAGATATTTTATAGATAATTATGAAGATATAGATTCTGTTTTCAATAAAATTGATGATTGAAAGTTCTGAAATTATGCAAATAATGATGATTATGAAGAATATAATGGATATTATTATAAAATGGCATTAAATACATTAAATAAAATTAAAGAAATTAAGAAAATTGCTTCAAATTTAGATGAAAATATATTAAATAATATTATTTTTACTTTTAGAAAAAATAATATAAATGATAATAAAATAATAAAAAAGTCTATAATAGAACATAAAAATAAGAAATGAGAAGTTATTTGAAAATCTCTTAAAATACCTAAAAACTTATTTGTAGTTGGGACTATAAATCTTGATGAAACAACTAAATCAATTTCACCAAAAGTTGTTGATAGAGCTAATTTAATTGAGTTTAATGATTTAGAGGATTTTTTATTTATAAAAGATAATAATAAATATGATTTAGAATTTCTTGATAATATTTTTAATGAAATAGATTTTGATAAAATATTAAAAATTAGAGAATATATAGCTAATTTTAAATGAAATTTGAGTGAATTTGATAAAAAATATTTACTTAGTAAAAATATTCAAGATTCATTAAATAAATTATATCAATTTTTAAAAGTCTTTAAACTCCATTTTTCATATAGAACATTAAAAGAAATAATTATTTTTATCAATATTTGAAAAGAATTATTGAATTGAAAAAATATTGAAAATAAACTTTTTGATATAGCTGTAATGCAAAAAGTTTTACCTAAATTAAATTGAATAATTGATTATAATTTTAAATTATATTATAAAAAAGATGATAAAGATTATCATTTAAGTTATGATATAAATAATATAGATAATAATAGTGTATTAAAAGAATTTGAAAATATAATTAAAGATTGATTTTATAATGAAAATGATAACTTTAAAAATTCATCAATAAAGTTAAAAAGAATGCAACAATTCTTTGATACATATCAAAATGTTAATTATTTCTTGTCATAAAAAATAATGAAATTTACTCATCAAAATTTTGAATTAATTATAATTCCTAAAAACTCTAATTGAAGAAATAAATCATTAGAGTTCATTTTTGGTGATGAAAATCATTATAAAAAAACAATAAATAAAATTTGATGAAATTTCAGAAAAGAAAATGAAAGTAATTTTGAAATATTACATAATAAAAATATAGATTTAGAATTTTGATATCATAAAGAAAATTGAGAAAATAATATATTTTATGATTATAATGAATTAGAATTTAAATTATCAAATAATTATAAATTAGCTATTGATAGTGATTATAATAATTCTTGATTTTTAGAAAAAATAAAAAGTGATGAAGAATTTAATTATTATAAATTATGATATAAATCAAATGAAAAAGAAAATAAAATTTATTGATTTTGGTGATTTATAAAGTTTGTTATTTATAATGATAAGGAAAAATATGTTTTTTCACCATTTTTTAAAACTAAGAATCTTAAAGAAGACAAAGATGTTAGTTATATGCTTAACAGTATAAAAGAAGAGTTATTTTATTCATTATTTACAAATAAAAATATATCTTTAAGTTCTTATAAAATTAAAACAAAAAAAGATGAAACACAAGCATTATGGAGTTTTATAAATATATTTGATTTAATATATAAAGATTTAGAAAAAAGTATTAATGATATATCTGAAAATCCTAAATATGTAAATACAATATCTAATGAATTTAAGAAATATCATTGATGAAAGATAAATATAGATAATAGATTTATAAATGATAGTATAAAAAATGGATATTATGATATAAAAAATAAACAATTAAATATTTATTGAAAAAGAATTAGTCAAAGAAAAATAGTTTGAGAATATAATAATATTTCAAATAAAATTTTTATAGATTTAAATTTAACTTTAATTAAAAAATTAGATAATTTTCTTAAAGTATCTGAAAATAAAATTAAATCTAATTATTTAAATACTATAAAAGAGAAAAGAAATAAAATATCATCAAAGAGAATTTCTTTTATAAATAAATATGGTTTAAATCTAATAAAACTTTGAAATTTTAGTATAGATTATCAACATTTAGATAGTAAATATAAAATATTTGTTATAAGCTATCTTAAACTATTTTTTATGCTTGATTTGTTAAGTTGAGAAATAATGTTGTGAAATAAATCAATAGATCAAATATATGAATATTGGAATTTAATTAGAACAAGAGATATATTACTTGAATTATTAGATTGAGATAAAAATAAAAAATCTATTTTCAATATAAAGAAAAATAATAATGATTTAGTATTTGAATTATGAGATAATTCAAGAGTTGAAATTAAATGAAAAAATTGTGAATGTAGTATAATTTACAAATTTCAAAACTCTATTTCAAGTATTTCAAATGAAACTAAATGAGCTAAAAATGATATTAGAATATTATCAGCAAATGTTAAACCTGATATATTTATAAATATTAAAAAAGAAAATAAAGAAAATAAAGAAAATAAAGAAAATTTTTATATAATGGATGCTAAATATTCTACAAATGAAAATTTAGATATACATAAAGATAGATTTGAAAATTTATATAAATATAAATCATGAATAGTTAAATGTGAGAATTTGGAGTATGATGAAGAAAATAATAAATGGAAATGAAATATAAAAAATATAATAGATGAAGTAGTGGCTATTTATCCATGAGAAAATTCTAATAAATTATCTAAATTATATAATAAATCTATTACAGAAATATGATTTTGATGACTTATAATGAAACCTTGAAATGAAGAAGATATTTATAAGTATTTTGAGAAAAAAATAAAAAATTAAAACAAAAAATTATTTATTAAATAGTATTTTGTTTTTTTATTCATTTTTCCTATAAATTAGCCAAATATTTAATAGTATCACTATTTAATATTTCAAAAAGTTCTATGTTAGACTTTCAAGTGCTGCCATTTTAAGATTTGAATTAAAATCTCCATTTTGGGGATTTTTTTGTTGGACAAAATTTTAGAAAATAGTATATTTAGAATAAATATACTTAAAATTTTTTTTAAAAATATAAGAAATGTTGGTTTTTATTGATGAAAGTTGAGATAGTGGATTTAAATTTACTAAATGAAGTAGTGAATTTTTTACTGTTTGATTAGTTATTTTTAATGATTATGATGAAGCTTTGGAGTGTGATAAAGCAATTGAAAATTTGAGAATAAATTTAAATAAATGAAATTATGAATTTCATTTTGCTGATAATTCTGATAAAGTAAAAGATTTGTTTTTAGATACAGTATTACCTTATAATTTTTATTATTATTGATTTGTATTAAATAAAAAAGCAATTTATTGACCTTGATTTAAAAATAAAGAATCATTTTATAAGGTTATTACAGGCTATATTTTTGAAAATGCAAAGGATAAATTAGAAAATGCAAAAATAATAATTGATAAAAGTTGAAATAATGATTTTAGAAAATCTTTAAGTAAGTATTTAAAAAGAAAAATGAATGAAGAATGAAAGAAAAGAATAAGAGAAGTTAAAATGCAAGAATCTCATAAAAATAATTTATTACAATTAGCTGATTATGTTGCTTCTTGAATAAATAGAAATTTTTCTACAAATACAAAAAGAAAGAAAAAAGATTTTATAAAAAAGATAAATGTTAGAGAAATTTATATTCAATTTTGGCCTAAAAATTAGACACAGAAAAAGTCAGTCCTATCTTCAAAAGAAGAATGCAGGTGATAAACACCACTTTTCAGACTGACTTCATTTCCATAAGTATTATATGATTTTTATCATATTTTGTCAAAAATTTATTTTACTTTTTCTTCTTTTGTTACTTTTTCACATAAAATAGCCAAATATTGAATAGTATCACTATTGAGTATTTCAAAAAGTTCTATGTTAGACTTTCAAGTGCTGTCATTTAAGATTTAAAAAAGAATTTCAATTATATTGAAATTCTTTTTTTGTTTTGTAAAAATATATATGCTATAATAATAAAAATATTTTTTTATTATAAACTATGAGTTTTAAAATAGGTGATTATAGATTGGAAAGAGAGAATATGTCTCTTATAAAATTAATGGAATTGAAGGCAAAAAATATGTGAAAATGAGTTGTCAGTCTTTCTCAAGGGATTCCTTGGTATGATATGCCAGAGAGTTTAAAAAAATCTCTTTGTGGTTATACTAATGATACTAATGCAAAAGATTATACTTTATCTCAATGAGTTGTGGAATTTAGAGAAAAAATTGTAAATATATATGGAGAAAAATATAATTGTAATTTAACTGAAAAAGAGATTTTAATAACTTCTTGAGCTATTGAATGAATTTCAAGTTTAATACTTAGTATCATAACTAAAAAAACAGATGAAGTTATAATGTTTGAACCAACTTATGCATCTTATGATAATATAATAAAAATTGCATGAGCTAAACATAAAAGAGTAGCACTTGATAATAATTTTCAAATTGATTTTAAAAAATTAGAAAAATCTATTACAAAAAATACAAGAGCAATAGTTCTTGTTAATCCAAATAATCCTACTTGAAGTTTAATTTCTTTAAAGGATATTGAAAAGATATTAAAAATGATAAAAGGAAAAAATATTTATCTTATTACTGATGAAGTATATAATTTTTTTATTTTTAATAAAAATAAAGCAGAGAATTTTTCTCATCTAAAACTTTTTGATAAATATAAAAAACACTTAGTTATAATTAATTCTTGGTCAAAATCTTTTGGTATTACAGGTTGGAGAATAGGTTATATGATATCAAATAAGTACTTAATTAAACAAGTTTTAAAAATTCATGATAGTTTGGTTACTTGTGCTCCTTCTCATAGTCAATATGCTGTAATGCAAAATTTAGAAGAATTATTTAATTTTTCCAATAAAATAAATATAGAATTAGAAAAAAGAAGGGATTATGTAGTTGAAAGATTATCTAAAATGAAAGAGTTTATTGAATTTGAAATACCAGAATGATCATATTATATTTTTCCAAAATTTAAGTATACAA
Source organism: Candidatus Altimarinota bacterium (assembly GCA_027019405.1). Classification (GTDB taxonomy): domain Bacteria; phylum Patescibacteriota; class Gracilibacteria; order BD1-5; family UBA6164; genus JALUWO01. The sequence continues at coordinate 11,774 of JALUWO010000020.1, forward strand.
AAAATGATTATAGAGAATGTATGAAAATATTACATAATGTAAAACTTTCACTTGTTCCTGGAAAAATATTTTGAAAATGATGAAAATGACATTTTAGAATATGTTATTGAAGAGATATAAAATCATTAAAAATTGGTTTAGATAGATTAGAAGAATATTTTAATAAATTATAGATTATATAATTATTATATCTATAATTTATTTACTTTTTAATTTTAATTTATATAGTATATTTAGATATTCATTAATATTAAATATTATGAAAAGAATAGATATGCATTTTCATACTACTTTATCAGATTGATCAAGAGATAATAATGAAGTTATAAAAGAGGCTAAGGGGAAATGAATTAGTTTTTTATCAGCTACAGAACATGATATAATAAATAGTGATTTAACTTTATCTGCTCAAATAAATTGAATCAAAGCAGTTAATTGAGTTGAAATTTCTGCATATGATGAAAAATCTCAAAAAAGTTTACATTTAACTTGTTATTCTAATAATTTTTCTTCTGAAATAATTGATATATTAGAAAATACTAGAGAAAAAAGGAAATTAAAAATAAGAAAACAAATTGAAATATTAAAAAATAATTGATTTAATATTGATTATGAAAAATTTATAAGATTTTATAAATTAAAAAATGTAAATATTGATAATATTAATAATTTTCATATAGAAGATTATATATTCCAACATGAAGATAAATTGGATAAATTATTAATATCACTTATATGAAAAAAATTAGAAAAATGAGATTTTATAGCAAAATGTTTAAAAAAATGATGAGAGTATAATCATATTTGATGGAAACAAATAGAAAAATATGAACCTAGTGTAGAGAAAATATGAAATATTGCTAGAAAAAATAATTATTTTTTATCACTTGCTCATCCAAATTTTACATTTAGAAATGATATAGATTGATTTTTAAAATTTATTGATAATTATCAAGATAAATTTAATTGAATAGAAATAAATTCTAAAGCATCTAAACAATGGGTTGATTTGATTATAGATACAAGTATAAAATATTGAATGATATTAACTTTTTGAAGTGATTCACATCAAAAATGAAGAGATCAAAAACATGGAGACTTATGAGATATGAATGAATTTCTTACAGAAGAGATAATAGAAGAAAATTTTGAGGATTTTTTATATGAATTAACTAAAACTAAGTAGTAAAAATATATAAATATAATAAATTATTAAATAACTTATGAAAAATTTTAATAAAGAATTAAATCAGGAGAAAATATTGACTCATTTACAAGAAAATTGAGTAAGAATACCAAATAAAGTGTTTAGTGTTCAAATTAATCAAAAACAAAGAATAGAAAATATTTTATGAGATAATAAAGTATCAGATTTAATTATTTTACTTATAAGTTATGGTTTAATTCAGATAAGTGAAAATATTTGAAATAAGTTTGAAAGAGAAAAGGAAATAAAAATATTGGATGTAAAGCATAAAAAAATAGAAGAAAAGTTATTTGAATTATGAGCAAAAATTAATTTTAAAGGAAGAATTATTGATACTTATTTTGATACAATAGACAATGATTTAAAAAATTGAACTTCAAATAATAAAATTAAATCTTCTATAAGGATTAGATATAAAAAAACTCCAAATGAAAAATCCTGAAAATATTATTGTACAATAAAAAGAAGAGATAAGGAAAGTAAAGAAAGTTTACTTAGAGATTGTTATGAAGAAGAATTTGAAATTTTTAATCCTATAATTTTTTATGAATTATTAAAAAAGATATGATTGGAAAAATATAAGTTGAAAGTTAAAAATAGAGTTTGATATAGTTTAGACTCAGAAAAAATTAAGTTTGATTTTGATGATTATGAAAATATTCCAGAATTATTAGAAATAGAAGCAGAAGATTCAGAAACTGCAATGAAATATATAAAAGAGTTATGACTTGAAAAAAAAGAAACTTTGAATTGATGAAGTAGTTCATTGTTTAAACATTATTGATTAAAAATGCAGAAGTTTTTTTAGAAAAGTTTAACTATTTTATTTTTATAAAAAATTTTATATTTGCTTTTTTAAAAATAATATATATACTCCAGCCACATTAAAAAATTAGAAAGTTCTAAAAACTCTACCTTGTATATAAATTATTTTGCCAGAGTTTAAGAACTTATGGCTTAATAAATATACAAATTATATGAGTTTCTGGAATTTCCTCTTTATAAATCAAAAGAAGGATTTTCATATTGCTTGAGGCCCTTCTTTTTTATTGTTTTAAAATTTTATTCTTTATAAGAAAAATATGACAAAAATAGAAGAAAAAAAGATAGATTGAGAAGATACAGCAAAAAAAACTACTTTTGCTGATTTAGGTTTAAGTGAAAAAATACTTAAAAAAATAACTGCTAAAGGTTATGAATTTCCAAGTGCTATACAATCTTGAGTAATTCCTTTACTTTTAAATTGAGAAAAAGATATTATAGGGCAAGCTCAAACTGGTACAGGGAAAACAGCTGCATTTTGATTACCTGTTTTAGATAGACTTGATCCAAAAATAAAAGATATTCAAGTTTTAGTTTTGGCTCCTACTAGAGAACTTGCTATTCAAGTAGCTGAAGAACTTAGAAGTTTTGCTGATAGTGATACAAAAATTCAATTACTTTATGGTGGACAAAACATTAGAGATGAATTGATGTGATTAAAGAAAAAACCACAAATTGTTGTTGGTACACCAGGTAGAGTTATTGATCATTTAACTAAAAGGAAAACTTTAAATATAGATCATTTGAAATATTTTATTTTAGATGAAGCTGATGAAATGTTAAATATTGGTTTCAAAGAAGATATTGAAGAAATTATTCAATATGCTCCAGAAAATAAAAAGACACTTTTATTTTCAGCTACTATGCCAAGAGGGATTAAAGAAATAGTAAATAAATATATAAAAGATCATGATTTAGTTGCTATTGAGAGAAAAGAATTAACTAATCCAAATATTAAACAAATTGTTTATAAAGTTAATGCTAGAGATAAATTTGAAGCACTTTGTAGAGTTATAGAAGTTGAGTTTGATTTTTATGGTATAGTTTTTTGTAAAACAAAAGCTGATGTTGATACTGTTGCAGCAAATTTAATGACTAGAGGTTATAAAGTAGAAGGTATTCATGGTGATATAGATCAAAAAATGAGAGAAAAAACTCTTACTAGATTTAAAACAAGTGCAATTAAAATTCTTGTTGCTACTGATGTTGCTGCTAGATGAATTGATGTAAATAATTTGACACATGTAATAAATTATTCTCTTCCTGATAATCCAGAGGTTTATACTCATAGAATTTGAAGAACAGGTAGAGCAGGGAATAAATGAGAAGCAATTTCATTTGTAACTAGACAAGATGGAAGAATGCTTTCTTGGATTGAAAGAACAATTAAAATGAAACTTGAAGTGTGAAAATTACCACAAGTTTCTGATGTTATTGAGTTTAAGAAAAAAAGACTTTTAGATAATACAAAAGAAGTTTTAGAAAGTTGAGTAGATTTAACTTATATTGATTTAGCTGAACAATTACTTGAATTAGGTGATGCTAATAAAGTATTAGCATCAGTATTAAAAGAAGGTTTTTGAAATGAATTTTCTGAAATTCATTATAAAAATATTTCAGTTTCAAATGATTCTGGAAGAGATTCTTCTTGAGCATGAGCTTGAGAAAAAAGATTATTTATAGCAAAAGGAAGACTTGATAATTATACTCCAGGAAGTTTAATTCAATTTATAGAAAATGAAATTGGTAGAAAATTAGGTGATATAGGGAAAATTGATGTTATGAGAGAATTTTCATTTATGAATGTAAAAGATGAAGATGCTTATGAAATTCTTGATTTTTTTAAAGCAGCAAATCCTAGAAAACCATTAATAGTAGAAGCAAAATCTAGTGGAGGTTGATCAAGATGAGGTGATAGAAGATGAGGAAGTAGAGGATGATATAGATGAAGTTCAAGATGATGAGATTCAAGATGATGAAGTAGAGCTGGTTATAGAGGAAATTCTTCTAGATGATGAAGAAGTGGTGAAAGAAGAAGTTCAGGAAGAAGATAATTTTATTTTATAAAATATAAAATAAAAAGGTCAAAAAATACCTTGATTATTACTAAAAAATACTTATAAATAAATAAGTATTTTTTTAAAAGAAAAATTATGAATTCAAATAATTTATTAATCAGAGAATTTTATAGAAAATGAAAGGATGATTGAGAAATTCAAAGTATTTTGTGAGAGGATAATAAAGTATTAGAAGATAAGCAAGATTTAAATGATATAATTGAACAAAATAGGTATTCTATTTTGGAAAAAATACAATTAAATTTACCAGAAGCTAATAAATGATTATCTAGAAATTTAAGAGTTTTTATAAAAGATTATTTAAATTGATTAAGTTTACAAGAAGATTGAACAATTTATACTAAATTAAATTATTATTTAGAGATTTATGAATTATTTAGTGTTAAAAATCATAAAAAACTTGATGAAGAAATAGTAATAGATAGAAATAACTTTTCAAAAGCAGAAATATTATTTGAGCTTTTGTACAATAATACTTTATTACCAAAGTATGAAAATAAAAAACAATTTACTGAAGAAATGTTGAAATTTTTACCAAGAGTAGAAAAATCAATAGAAAAATTTCTTTTATCAAGATCTCCAGTCATAATACATAATATTGATGCTCAAAAAATATTAACTTATATGAAAGATATGCAATCATATCATGTTTTATGATCAGAAGTTATAAAATGATGATTAATAAAACAAATATGATTTAATTTTTATTTATGACAAAATAAAGAAATAAATGAAGATAATGATTATTATTATTCTTTTATGATTAATGATAAGGAGTTATTAACTAGAGAAGAATTTATTTATTTCTTAACTTGAGAATTAAAGGCAAAAAATATATGAGACCAAAAAGAATTTTTTTTAAGTTGAGATAATTTTTTCAATTATTCAGTGTATGTTTGAGAGGAAATGTATGAAAATTATTCTCAAACTTTTGAAGATTTTCAAAAAAAATGACTTGATGAAGATTGATTTTTATATAATTGATTTGAAGTAAGAGTTTATGCTCAATCAAAAAGAAATTTTGATAGAGTAGAAGATTTTTCAAATATGTGTAATTCTTTACCTTGAGTAACAGAAAAATTAATAAAAGAAATTTATTATAAATATTGATTACAATCTTGAGAAAAAGTATGATTTCCAGAAAAGGCTTTTATATTTAGAGTTGATAATAATTTAAATGTAAGGTATGATTGAGATAATTGAGAATATACTGAAGCTTGAGAATCAATTTTAAAAAGTGTTTCTTCTTGAGAAACAACTGAAATTCCTTATGATATTATAGATCTCTCAAAAAGAGAAAGAAAAGAACTATTATTAAATAAGGATTTAGAATTATTTATAAAAACAATAGTTGAAGAAATTAATAATCCAGAAAAATTTTTAGAAGCATGACTAAAAACTTTGGATACTTGAGTTATTTTTTATTGACCAGGTTGAGTTTGAAAATCAGAATTATGTTATGAAATTGCTTATAGAACTATAGAAAAAACAGATTTTTCAAAATTAGATTTATCTGTATTGTTTAATAAATATCTTTGAGAAAGTGAGAAGCTTGTTGCTAAATATTTTTCTGAACTTAGATTAAGATATAAAACTACTAAAAGAAAACAAATTTCTTTTATTGATGAAATAGATTGATTAATTTCAAATGAACAATCTGAAGTTTTAGCTTGAGTAAGAAGTAAATTGTTAACAGAATTAAGTGATTGAGATAATGAGTGATTGATTTTTTTATGAACTACAAACTTCATTGAAAAACTTTCATGACCAATTTCTAGAAGATTTTCTAAAAAAGTTTGAGTAGAATTGCCAGATGGAGAAACTAGGAGAAAATTATTTGAATTTTTTATAAAATCATATAAAAAATGATATTTTGATTGAATAGATACTGATTTATTGGTAAAAAAGACAAACAAAAAAAGTCATGCATTTATTGATAAACTTCTTAGAAATACTTTGATGACAATTATTACATTAGATAAAAAAATAGTTACAACTGATGATATTTTAGAGCTTTTTAAAATGACTGATGATGAAATTAATAAATTAGAAGAATCTAATGAAATGTGATTTAGAATAAAATAATATTATTATGAAAAATAAAGTTTGATATAAAATTGATTCAGATTCAAAAGCTATTGATATTTTAAGAGATAGAGATTTTTTAAGACTATTAAGAATTTTTATATTAGAATTTGAACCAAACATTCAAGATAATAAACTTTTAAATTTGAAAGAACAGTTTTCATCAAAAAGTTTTTTATCTGATTTTAATGATAAAAACAACTATAATTTATTTAAACAAATTATAGGTTTTTTAAGTGATGATTTTGTAAAACCAATATTTTTTGAATATTTAGAAAAGTATAATTTAGATCAGAAATATTTGAATTTATTTTTAGAAGTAGGAGATTTTTTAGAAAAAACATATGTTGATTCTACAGAATATCCAGAATGATTTTATAATGTATCAGATAAGTATAAAACTAAAATTACTGATATATTATGAAAAAATGAATTAACAGATCTTCAATATCAATTATTACAAATTTGATATCCTTTAATTTCACCATTTTCTTCAGCAATAATTGATGTAGATATTGATAATTTATTTACTAAGAAATCTATTTTATGAGGAGAGGATATATATATTTATTGTAGAGATGAAAAAAACAATGTTTTTTATATGAATTATCTTTGAGAAATATTAAAAGATTCAGAAGATAAAATAATAAAAGATATAAAAATAAAAGAAGTAAAAACTTTTTGATGATTTAATGTTTTTAAATTTATAAATGAAGATAATGAAAATAAAGTTTGAATTATTTCTAGTGTTTGAATCTGAAAAATTAGTGAAATAGAAGCTGATAATTTTAATGTAAAAAATATTTCTTTTATAGAAGAAGCTTTGGATGAAAATGGAGAGATTATTGAAGTTGAAGAAAAATTAGATTATTTATTAATTAATTCTTGAGAAGAGAAAAAATTATTAAATAATACATTAGAAGAAATTTCTATTTTGGACTTATTATTATTTTTACATAAGAACAATCTTTTAACTAAAAAAAATATCAAAGAAACATTAGATAGATTAAGTGAACTTTCAGTTGAAGAGATCTATAAGTTGTATCAATTTAATTGAGTTAAATTTATAGAATTATCTGCTGAATTACCTATATGATATGATGAATATTGAGATCAAATTTATGAAAATAATCATGTTGTTTTACTTGATAATTGAAAACCATTAAGTGATAATAATGAATTTGGAACTGCTTATATTTATAGTTTATGAGAATTAAAAGAATTTTTAGATAAGCAATTAGTTTCATTTAGTCTTACACAAATGTGAGGAATAGATTGATATATAGATAGTTTTTGAAAAATTGTAAAAATAAGAAATGAGAGATTAGTTTATATTGAGAAAATTTTTACTTATAAAAATAAAAATTATTTTAGGATAAATAATAAAAATGATTTTATTTTATCTGAAGAAGAATTATTTAGAGAATTAGATTTATATGATGGTTTTAATGAATCAGATAATAAAATTGAAATTTGAGTAGATTCTTGAGAGTATATAGATATAAATAAAAAAAGTTATGAAAAAATAGTAGTTGATTTATGAAAAGATAATTTAAAAATTTATTTACAAAGATGAAAAAATAGGGAATTAATAGATTATAAAGACTTGATTATTAATTTAAAGAAAACTGAAAATTGAAGAAAAGTATTAAGTATGTTAAATAAAACATTAGTATTATTTGAAAATAATTAAAAAAAAGGCTATAAAAAGCCTTTTTTTAATTCTCAATTACAAAATTTATATTGTTGAAAAATGAAGATACTTTACTTAGGAAAAATGGTCTTATTTCTATTTTAGCATTACTTATTTTATTTTCATTTATAAGTATTTTTTCTGCTTGTTCTTTATTTAATCAAGCAATTGTATTTTTTAGTCTTTTTATATAATTATCATCATTATTTTCAAAATTATATTCAATAAAATACTCTATTTCAACACTAGCTTTTATATATAATGGATTGTTTTGTCTAAAAATAATATTTGATATTCTAATTGATTTATTATTTATTGATAGTATTTTTTCTTTTCAAGGAATAATATAGTCATTTATTATATTTTTTAATTTTGAAATTACTTTATCAACATTGTATATATATGTACTAGCATCAAGACTTCATATTAGATTAAAAGATTTTATTTTTTGTCATGTTTTTATATTTTTTATTATTTGGGTATTAATGTTTCTGAAATTAAATATATTATCAATATCTAGTACTTTAAAAGTTACATTATTTATTTTATTTTTATTATTTATCTTGTTATTTAGTTCTTTTATTGATTTTTTTATAAGTTTATCTTTTAATATTGATAAGGCATTTTTTATATCAGTTTTTGAAACAACATGAGTATAAATATCTTTTCATCAAGTTATAGGACTTATGGTTTTTGCATATAATTTATCTTGATTTTCTTTTAATCATGGTAGAGTTAATATTAATCAAGAACTTGTTTTATTATTTGCTTTTGAACCTATAAATATTCATTTTGAGTCAAATGTTTTAGCTATAATATCAGCTGTTTTTATTCAAGGTATTAATTCATTATTATTATTTTTTATTGCTGGTGGAATTTTTACCCATGATTTTGTTTCAAATAAAATTCAACTAGATGTTAATAATCTTGTATGAGGTAATAACTTTATTTCAGTATTAAAATTATTTATAAAATTTACTTTTGTAATTGCTTTATATTTTTCTTCTTGTTTGATTCAAGTAGTTTTATAATTTAAATTTATAGTAGTATGAGTTGTTATTTTATCTACTTTTATTTCATTATTTTTTTGATAATTTGGATTTATTTTTGAATTAAAAATAAAATTTTTTGTTTTTGTTTGTGCTTCAATTTCAGGAGTTATATAAACAATTGTTTTATTTAATGCAAAGAAAAATATATATAAAAATATAAGACTTACTAGTGTTAATAATATTATAAAAATAAATATATTTGATTTTTGTTTTTTGTATTTATAAAATTTTTGCTGAAAAGTATTTATATTTTTATTTTTATAAACTTTATTTTGAATGAAGTTTATAAATTTATTTATTTCATATTTAAAATATTCAAAAAATGTATAATTATATTTTATTAGATTTTTATTTTTATTTTCTATGAAATCTATGTTTTTTATAAGACTATATTTTATTCATAATTTTTTACCTATTTTTTTTGAACTTATATCTGTTGTTATTATTATGATTTTTTTATTTGGAAATTTTTCAACTATGTTTTTTAATGATAAGTAATTATGTAAAATAGGGTGTCAAAAAGGAAATTCTAATATTATTTTATTTTTATTAGAATTTTTAGATTTTTGTATTTTATATAATACATCAAAAATGTTATCATTTTTAGATATTTTTATCATATTTATTTTTGTCAGGTTTTCATATTTTTATAATAATATTTTAAAATTAAAAAAATACAATATTGTTTTAAATTAAAAGTTGAAAAAAGCTATTTGTTTTGTAAAATAAAATAAAAATATTTATTTAATATTTATAAAATTGGATACTATAAAAAAAATAGAAAATATTATAAGCTTGATAGATAATTCTATTAAGGAAGATCCTGATTTACTACTTACTTGATGAAATATTATAAAAACTTGATATGATAAGATAGTAGATGAATATAGAATTATATTAGAAAATTCTTGAGAATGGCTAGCTACTTATCAATCTGAACTTATAAATCAGACAGGTATTTCAAATTTAAAAATAAAGTTTACTAATGTTTCATGATATTTTATTGAAGTATCAAAAACAAATTTATGAAAAATACCAGATGATTTCATATTAAAACAGACTTTAGTAAATTCTTCAAGATTTATAACTATTAAATTAAAGGAATTTGAACAAAAGTTTTTAGAGGCTCAAGATAGTTTATCTCAGAGAGAATATGAAATTTTTCAAGAAATAAGAGAAAAAATTCTTGATTGATATTCTTATGTGAAAAATGTTTCAAAAGATATTTCATATATTGATTTTGTAATTTCTTTATCAAAAGTAGCATATAATAATAATTATTCAAAACCTAAAATTCATAATTCATATGAATTAGATATAAAAAATGCTAGACATCCTGTAATTGAACAAATTCAAAGTGATTTTATTAGTAATGACTTAACTTTAAAAAATAAAGATTTTATTCATGTTATAACTTGACCAAATATGTGAGGTAAATCAACTTATTTAAGACAAAATGCTTTAATAATATTGATGGCACATATTTGAAGTTTTATACCTGCTAGACAAGCAAAAATCCCATTAACAGATAAAATTTTTTCAAGAGTTTGAGCTTCAGATAATTTATATTTTGGTCAATCAACTTTTATGGTTGAGATGCAGGAAGTAGCAAATATTTTAAATAATTCAACAAAAAAATCATTTATTATTATAGATGAGGTTTGAAGATGAACTTCTACTTATGATGGTATGAGTTTAGCATGGGCTATTTTAAAAAACATACATGATAAAATAAAGGCTAAAACTTTGTTTGCAACACATTATCATGAGCTTATAGATAAATCAAAAACTTTGTCATGAGTTAAAAATTTTTCTGTTGCAGTTTGAGAAAATGATGAAAATATAGTATTTTTAAGAAAAGTTATAGAATGATGAGTAAGTAAATCATATTGACTTGAGGTTGCAAAATTGGCTTGAATAAATAATGAAATATTAAAGGAAGCTAAAAATATGTTAAAACTTTTAGAATATGAAAACAATAAAATTAATTTTTATCAATTATCTTTAATTAATTCAATTAATGATAATGATATAAAAAATAGAGAAGATATAGAAGAAAAGAAATGTTTACTTGAAGATGAATTAAAGGAGATAGATGTTAATAATTTAACTCCAATAGAAGCATTAAATTTAATTGATAAATTAAAATGAAAACTAAATGAGAGTAGTAAAAATATTTAATAATTGAAGTTTTGATAAAGATTTATATGAAGAATTACTTTTTGTAAATAAAAATATTATACCAAGATGGAATATAAAAGTTACTTTAGATAAATTTTATAGCTTACAAAAAATAGACTCTAAATATAATGCTTATTTTTTTATAAAAGATCAAAAAAAGATTTGATTTTGACTTATTTCAAATGAAGATTGAGAAGATATTAATTGTAAAAATATAAAAGATATTTATCAAAAGCAAAAAGAAAATCAATATTGGTTAGCTAATTTTTTTATATATCCAGAATTTAGAAATAAATGATATTGAAATAAATGTTTTTTGAAATTGTTAGATATAACTAAAGATAAGGATTTTTATTTATATACAGATAAAAATAATAAAATTGCTAGAAAAATATATTCAAAATATATGCAAGAAATTTGAGATTATGAAAATAAGATTATTTATTTTAGAAAAAAATAATGAAAAATAACAAAATAATAATATTACATGATACTTTTTTATATAAATGATGATGAGAAAGATTGATGATTATGATGCAAAAAGCATTGAAAAGTGATTTGGCTACTTGATTTGTAAGTAAATGAAGTTTTGATTTAAAAAGACAATGAGTTTCATGAAAGATTATAGAAATAAGTTCTGAAATATTTGCTAAATGATTTAGACATATAAAATTGAAATGGGCATTTTTATTTAAAACAAAATTTCTAAGAGATTATGATACTATTATTTTTTCTTGAGATTGTTTAAGTGCTGTTAGAAATTGTAATAAAGATACAAAAAAAATATATTATTGTCATACTCCACCTAGGTATTTATATGATTTAAGATGAGAATATTTAAAAAAAGTTAAATGGTACTTGAAACCTGCATTTGAATTAATCTCATTTATTTTTAAAATAATGTATGAAAATGATATAAAAAAGATGGATTTGATTTTAACTAATTCAAAAAATACACAAACTAGATTAAAAAAGTTTTTGTGATATGAATCAAATATATTATATCCTCCAGTAAGATTAGATGAATTTAAATATATTGAAACTTGAGATTATTATTTAAGTTTTGCTAGATTGGCTGATGCTAAAAGAATAGATAATATAGTAGAAGCTTTTAAACAAATGCCTGATAAAAAAATAATAATAATTTATTGAGAAAATGATCCTCAAAAAAGAAAGATTTTTGATTTAGCAAAATGATATAAAAATATAATTTTTAAAACTTTTCCTTGAAATGTTTGATTTTATGAATGTGTTTGAAAATGTATAGCTTCTATTTATATTCCTATAGATGAAGATTTTTGAATGAGTCCAGTTGAATCTATGGCAGCTTGAAAACCAGTTTTATGAGTTAATGAGTGATGATTAAAAGAAACTATTATACATAAAAAAACAGGATATTTAATTCCTGAATGATGAGAAGTTAATGATATTGTAAATGCTATTAGAAAATATTTTACTGTTGATAAGTGTATACAAATGAGAAAAGATTGTGAAAAAAGGGCAAAAGATTTTTCTTATAAAGAATTTGAAAAACAAATAAAAACTTATGTATAAAAAAAATCCTTTTTTTTAAAAAGGATTTTTTTTATTTTAATTCATTTATAGCTTCTTCAACTGTATCAACAGTTGGAATGATTGTAGTTATACCTACTAATTCAAGAACATCTTTTACTCATTCATCACAATTTGATATATACATTTTACCATCATTTTCTTCAATATTTGAAAAAATATCAGCAATATAACCAATTGATTTAGAATTTAGATATTTTAAACCTTTTAAATCAAAAATAATTTTTGCATTTGTAAAATCTCATACTTGTTCATATATTGCTGCAAATGTTTTATCTGCATTTGTTTCATCAAGTTCTCAAGAAAATTCAAATATTGTAATTCCATCTTGTTCTTTTTTATTTATTTCTATTAATGTTTCCATAAAAATTGTTTTATTATTTAATAAATTATATATAATAATTATAACCTAAAAAAATATTAATTGCAAAAAAAATATACTTAATTTTATAGAAAAAATGAAAAAATATGTTTTAGATGATATATCTACTTTAAAAATTCCTTTAAATAAGCCAAATATTATTTTTTTGAATTGAGATTTATGAGCTTGAAAAACAACTATTTCAAAATATATTATAGGGAATATGTTATGAGTAAAAGAACAAATAACTTCTCCAACATATACTTATTATAATAAATATGAGGGGAGTTTAAATTGAGAAGAAATTGATATTTATCATTTTGATTTATATAGATTAGAAAATTATGATGAATTTTTTGCCATTTGAGCTGAAGAAATTTTTGATAATAATAATTGAATTATATTAGTTGAATGGTCAGATATTATAAAACAATATTATAAGCCAGATTTGATTATCAATTTATATAAAACAGATTGTATAGAGCAAAGAGGAATAGAAATAATAAAAAAATAATGATTTTAAAAATCATTATTTTTTTATTATTCTTCAATACTTTTTATTACTTCTCTAAATCTAAAATATTCTGTTACTCTTAAACCTGTAAATTTTCAAATCATAAATAATAAAGGAATAAGAAGTATTATTAATTCTGGATATGATAGTAAAAGAGTTTTTATTATATCTATATTAAATATTAGATATGATATAAATGCAAATATCAATGTATTTATTAAATTGTTTTTATATTCTCAAAATTCTTTTGATATAATTACTGTAATTAATTTTTCTGATATCAATATAAAGAATATAAAAAACATTATATCATTTATATCTATTTTTATTAAAGAATTTTTTACTAATATATTTAATGTTATAATAAAAACTATTATATTTATTATGGTAAGTAAAGTTACTTTAGGAGTATAATGTAATTTATATTTATTTATAAATTTTGAAAGAATTAAATTTGTTATCAAAAATACTATTAATAATATTATTGTTGCTATTATTCAAAATTTTAACATTGAAATAGTTATTATTGTTGGAATTAATACTCAAATTGTAGTTAATCATAATAAATGTTTAAATACACTTACTCAAAAAAGTAAAAAAGGTATTATTATAATAAGATATATATTTTGTGTACTATATCATTGATTTGATAGATAATTAACAAATTTTGATATAAATAGATAATTATTAATATTTTTTGTTTTACTTAAATTTACATATTCATATTTATTTTTTTGTATTTCATTTTCAAGTTTATCAACTCAAGTAGGTTGTTTTAATATTTCATATTTTGATCATTCATCAAGTAATAATATTTTTCAAATCCATTTTTTATTTGAGATGAAGTTTTGAAGATAAGATTGTAATAAATCAATATTGTAGCTAGATATAAGAATGATATTAAGTTTATTTTTTATATTTATTTTTTTGCTTATTGTTCTATTTATTTTAGAAATAACATCAAATATAAAATCTTTATTTCACCAAATAATTAAATAATCAGAAGTATTCTTAAATGTATTTTTAAAAGAATAATATTTTTCAATAATATTTGTTTTATATAATGTAGTATTGTTTAATTTAGCTAAATTATATATTAATATTCATGATTCTTTTGCTTTTTGAGTATATTCATTAATTTTATTTTCTTGATTTTCTTCACTAATTAAAGGAATAGCAACTTTATAAACAAATACTTTTATTTCTTTATTTGTTAAAATAGTTTTATTCTTTCAATCAACCTTATATATACTAAGATTTATATCTTTTTCTCAAAAATTTTGAGTATCTATTTTATATAAAGGACCACTTATTGTAGGTTCTCATTTTTGATTCCATTCAAAAAGTATTCTAGAATTATATTTTTTTTCAGCTTGTTTTTTTTCTTTTTGTAGATTTAGCTCCCATTTATTTCAAACAGCAACATTTTTATTAAATGATATATTATTAAAAAAATTATCATCTAATTTTGTTTTGTTCTCTTGGGTATCTATTGTATTATTGGTAGATTTAGCTTCTACATTAAAACTAATAAATATTGCTAACAAAATCAATATAATATTAAAAAATTTCTTCATATTTTTATTTTTTATTTTAATTAAATAAATTTATTTGTGCTATTTTATTACTAGATAAAAAAATTGCAAATTTTAGCATTTTTTCTATACTAATTTATAATTAATTTAGTATTTTTAATTATAATATTTATGAAAAAATTACTTTGAAATATTTTTAGTGATTCAATTTTTATGTATAAACATTTTTTTCATTTTAATATTTCAAAAATTATAATTTTTCTTGTAACAATTTTATACATAATTGTATTATTTATACCATTATTATTGTTGTTTGCTTTAGTGTTATATTTTTTATGATTTTTTAATAATTGAGTAAATGTATATTTATTTTTATGAAATCCATATTATATGATTTCATGAATAATATTTATGATTTTATGAATAATTATTTATGTTGTTTGATATTCTTGGGTTCAAGTATTATTAAATAATTTAAGTTTATGATATGTAAAAAGAGAAAAATTATCATTTTCAAAAAATTATTATTTTGATTTTAAATTATTTTATTCTTATTTTAAAGTAACATTATTAATTATATCAATATTATTGTTACCTATACTATTTTGGATTTTAGGATTTTTTATTTTAATAGCTATTGCTTGATGAATTCAAAACTCATTTCAAATTGTAAATAATTGAATAGTAAACTGGTTATCTATATCATTACTTATTTTAACTATTATTTCTTTTATTTGATTTATTTATTTTTCATATAAGACTGCTTTTACTTATGTAATATTGGTTGATAAATATAATAAAACTCAAAAATTAAAAAAGGCATTATATTATATTAAAAAATCATTTAAATTTACTCATTGATTTAAGAAATTTATAAAATTTGTAATAGTATTATTTATAATGCTTATATTTGTTTCTCCCATATATTATATAGAAAATTATTATTCAAGTAAAGCATGAGATATTGTTAGTTATGTAAAATATGACACTATAGTTAAAAATTGATGAGAATTAAAAGAAAAAAGTTTAGATTATGAAAATTTAAAACTTGATTATAAAAATAAATCAGTAAAAGAATTATCTTATGATTTAAAAAAATATAGTAATATTTCAATGTTATTTTATATTTTAGAATTATTGTTTGTTTGGTGATTGTATAATTTAGTTTTAGTATCATTTTATAAACATTTAAAAAAATAGTTAATAATAAAAAAAAATGAAAATTTTAGTATTTTGAGATGTATATTGAAGAATTTGAAGAAAGGCTTTAGAAAAAGAGTTACCTTTACTTAAACAAAAATATAATCCTGATTTTGTTATAGTAAATATTGAAAATGCTACTTGATGAAGATGACCAATTGAAAGTCATGCTATAGAATTAGAAAAATTATGAATAGATGTAATGACTTCTTGAGATCATATTTTTGATAATGAAGAAAAGATAAAAGATTTTTTAGATAAACAAGATTCAAAATTGATAAGACCAATGAACTTTTATGAATCAGATGATTTTATATTACCATGAAAGGGATATAAAATTGTAGAAAAAAATTCAGAGAAATTATTAGTAATAAATTTGATGAGTGAAACTTTTATGAAGTTTAATGTTTTTAATCCTTTTATAGAGATTCAAGAGTTTTTAAAAAATTTTAAGCAAGATTATGATGCTGTTATAGTTGATTTTCATAAAGAAGTGAGTTCTGAGGCATATTGATTATGATATTTATTAGATTGAAAAGTTTCTCTTATATATGGTACACATACACATATGCAAACAAATGATGAAAACATTTTAGATAATTGAACTTGAATAATTAGTGATGTATGAATGGTATGACCATTTCCTTCTGTTATATGAGCTGAATTTTCTAGTTTGAAAAAAAGATTTTTAACTTGAATATGAAAATGAAAAATAGAGCAATCTTTAAATAATAAATATGTTGTAAATTGATTATTTGTTGAAATAAAAGATTGAAAATGTATAGATATAGAGAAAATCAGAGTTAGAAATAGTTTAGTATAAATTATTATTAAAAAAATATGAAAAAAAATTTTTTATTACTTGTTATATTAATTATCTTTTTATTAAGTTGAATTAGTTTTTATATGATATTAAATTATATGGATCCATTTATTAATACAAAACTAGCAGTTTTCTTTTTATTTATAATATTTTTTTCAATGTTATCTAGTTTTATATCTATATTGATTTATTTTATAAAGAAAATTCATTTTAGATGAGATGTTACTATTACTAATCTTATAAATAGTTTTAGGCAGGCTAGTTTTATAACATTATTTATTATTTGAATTATAATTTTTGATATTTTTAAAGCTCCAATGTTTTTATCAACTATTTTATTATTTATTTTATTTTTATTTTTAGAGCTTTTTATTAGTTCTTTACAGTCTTAATTTAAAAAAATTATGAGAAAAGATTTATTACATGTATGATCAACAAAACTTAGTTATGAGATAAGAGAAATAGTTGATGTAGCAAAAAAAATTCAAGAGATTAATAAAAAAGAAATTATTTGGGAAAATATTTGAGATCCTGTTGAAAAATGAGAAAAAATTCCTAATTGGTTAAAAAATACAGTTATTGATGCTTGCAAAAAAGATGAAGTTTATTGATATAGTCCAACTAGATGACTTGAAAAAACTTTAGAATTTTTAGCTAAAAAGAATGATAAAGTTAAAAAAGATGATATTTTATTTTTCAATTGATTATGAGATGCTATAAGTAAAGTATATAAAAGTCTTTCCTCTACATCAAGAGTTATTTGACCAAATCCTGCTTATTCTACTCATAGTTCTGCTGAAGCAGCTCATGCTTGAAGTGAACATATTACTTATAAATTGGATCCTAATAATAATTGGAATCCAGATTTAGTTGAATTGGAAAATAAAGTTAAATATAACCCAAATATTGTTTGAATTTTAGTTGTAAATCCAGATAATCCAACAGGAGCTGTTTTTAAAAAAGAAGTTTTAGAGAAAATAATTGATATTGCAAGAGAATATAATTTGTTTGTTATTTTTGATGAAATATATGAAAAATTAACTTACAATAAAGAAGATAGAGTATTGCTTTCAGATATAATTTGAGATGTTCCTTGATTTTCAATGAAAGGTATATCAAAAGAATTACCTTGGCCTTGAGCAAGATGTGGTTGGATAGAAGTTTATAATAAAGATAAAGATAAAAATTTTTCTGATTATATAGATTCTATATTGGCTTCAAAAATGCTTGAAGTATGTTCTACAACTTTACCTCAATATGTAATACCACAAATATATGATAGTAAAGAATTTCAAGAAAGTTTAAAAAATAGAATTGAAAAATATAAACAAAGAGCAGATAAAGCTGAAGAAATTTTTAAAGATTGTAAATATGTTTCAGTAGTAAAACCTAAAGGGGCATTTTATTTATCTGTAGTTTTTAATTTAGATAATATAAAGCAAGATTTTGATTTTGATATAAATATAACTGAAATAAAAGATATTGTTTTAAAAAAAATCTGAGATAATTCTAGATTTGATAGAAAATTTTGTTATTATTTATTGGCAATTAAAAGTATATGTATTGTTCCATTAAGTAGTTTTAATTCAACTTATGATTGATTTAGAGTAACTTTACTTGAAGATGATTTTGAAAAATATAAAAATACTTTAAATGATATTAAAAATTTTATAGAAGAGATTTGAAAATAGTCTATTAAAAATTTTAGTATATTTTATTAAATATGCTAAAATATAATTATTGATTTAAAAATTAATTAAAGAATTATTTTGAAAAAGATTTTTACATTTTTTATTTTAATATTTTTCTTTTTATTTTCTTTTAATTTTGTTTTTGCTTTGACTAAAACAGAAAAAAGTGCAATATTAAAATCTTTTAATAAAAAAGAAAAAGATATGATTTTTCAGACTCAACTTGATTTTTGAGATTTTTCTGCATGAGATTTATTTAATGCAAAAAATAAGATTTCAATTTTTAATAATATAAGACAAAAAGTATCAACAAATAGACAATATATTGAAGAACAAAGGCAACAAGTAGTAAATAATATAGTTAGTTTAGAAAGTGCTGTTAAAGATTTAGATGAACAAACAAAAGATTTAGAGAAAGAAGTAGTAAAGATAAATTCACAGATAGTTCAAACAAAACAAAAAATAAGAGAAAATAATAGAAAAATTGAACTTTTAAATAAAAAAATAAAACAAACCACAGATATTTTATTAAAATATAGTGTTTATTTATATGAAAAATGAAATTTAGTTTTAAATAAATGAAAAATAGATAATTTAAAAGCAATTATTTTAAGTTGAGAAAATCTAGATGAGATATTAAATGATATGTATTATAAAGAATTAATATGAATTGTATGACAGCAATTAATAAAGAAACATAAAAAATATATATTTTTATTGTATTCTCAAAAACAAGATTTAGAAGAGTCAAGTATAAGATTAAAAAAACTTAGAAAAGATTTTATAATAAAGAAAAAAATTTTAGAAGATAAGAAAAAATATAAGCAAAAGATATTATCTGTATCAAAATGAAAAAATTCTTTGTATTTAAAATATATAAAAGATAAAATCAATATTGAAAAAAAATTAAAAATTAGAGCTTTATGGGAAAAAATAAAATTTCATAATATTTCAAAATCTTTATTATGAAAACAATGATGTAAATTTGTTGATATTACAAAAAATACTTTAGAATTTAGAAGTTTAAGTCAAAAATGTTTGGATTTAAATAAAATAGTGTATGCTGAAAGTAAAATAAAATGATTTACAAATAATTATCCAAATATTTTTAATTGGCCAGTAAAACCTGTTTACTGAATTAGTGCATATTATAAAGATTTACAATATCAAAAAGATTTTTGAGAACCTCATTTATGAATTGATATTATAGAAAAACAATGAACTGCTATAAGAGCTCCAGCTGATTGATATGTTATAGCATTAAAAGAACCAGATAGTCCTGATTATGCATTTTTGGCACTAAAACATGCAGATTGATTTGTAACTGTTTATTGACATATTAGTAAGACTTTTGTAAAAAAATATGATTTTGTACATGAAGGACAGATTATAGCTGAAACTTGATGAGCATATTGAACAAATTGAGCTTGAATTATAACAACTTGACCACATCTTCATTTTGAAGTTTTTAAAGATAAAATTCATAGAGATCCACTTGAATATTTAAATTTATCAGTTCTTGATTTTTCAAAATTACCAGAAAAATATAGATTTAAATTTTATGCAGATTATAGAGAAAAAACTTGAGAAGAATATAAAGATAAACTTGATGTAAAATGAAAAAGAGTTTTCAAAATAGAGTGAAATTCAGAAATAGAAAGACAAAAATATTTATTAAGTCATTATGCAGTATGAAGATTTAAAGATTGGAATATGTGGGTAGAAGAAGCTTTAAATTGGAATTTAGATCCTACTTTTATGATGTGTATATGACTTGCTGAAACATGACTTGGTAATCATTTAAAAACAGCTTATAATGTTGGTAATATTTGAAATACAGATTCTTGATGAACTTGGGATTTTCCAAATGCAAGAGCTTGAGTTTATTGGATGTGAAAGACTTTAAATAATAAAATTTTAGGTAAATATAATGAATTATCACAGTTAAGTAGATATTGAAATAAATCTTGAGCAATATATGCATCTAGTTCTGATCATTGGCATAATAATATTGTAAAGTGTATGAGTGCCATTAAATGAAGATATATTCCTGATGATTATAATTTTAGAATTAATTAATATTATTTTGCACTAAAAAAAGATATATGTTAAAATAATTATGTATTTTAATATATATCTTTTTTATATGAAAAAAATTATTATTAGTTTATTTTCTTTTATTTATTTTATAAATATAAGTTTTGCCTCTTGATGAGTATGAACAAATGAAATTAATCAAACAAAAGAGCATGTAAGTTTTATTTCAAGTTTTTTATCAACAGAACTTCTTTTAAACATAGTTTTTGCTACAATAGTTATTCTTGTAACTTTTGCATTGGCTAGATGAGTTTCATGAAAAATAGCATGATATGTTGAAAGATCTTGAGAGTGAGAGTGAAGAGAAGAATTAGTCTGAGTCTTAACTAGAGTTTCAAATATAACAATTTTAACACTATGAGCAGCAATAGCTTTATGAATATTGTGAGTTGATATGTCAATTTTTATGTGATGACTTGGTTTTTGACTTTGATTTACTTTAAAAATATTTTTATCAAATTTTATTGCATGAGTAATAATGGTTACTCAATGAACTTATCATAATTGAGATTTGATAGAGATATGAAATAAAATATGAAAAATAAAAAAAATAAATGCTTTATTTACTGAAATAGAACAATTTAATTGAGTTATATTTTTTCTTCCAAATATAAAATTTTTAGAAGATGAGGTATCAAATTATAATGCAAATGATAAAAGAAGAGTAGAAATTGAAGTATGAGTAGATTATGATACAGATATATTAAAAGCTAAAAAAATAATGTTACAAGTTTTAAATCAATTTCCAAATATATTAAAAGCTCCTTCTGCAGATATTTTTATTGATAAATTTGATGATAGTTCAATAAATCTTAGTTTAAGGTTTTGGATAAATTCTTCAGATAGTTATTTTTGAATTAAATCAAATGTTTCTGAAACTATAAATTTAGCTTTTAAACAAGCTGGTATAGTTATTCCTTTTCCTCAAATTACTTTAAGTAATAGAAATAATTTTAATATAAAAATGTCAAAATAAAAAAAGATTTTTAACAATTTAAATTGTTAAAAATCTTTTTTTATTTATTTTAAAAGCTTATTTTAAAGTTTTTATTTTAATTCTTAGTAAAAATATATAATTTTTATAGTAAAAAATATTTGATTTTTATGGTAAAAAATATATAATTTTTATTGAATATTTTTATTTATATTAAAAGAATAATAGCTATGTTAGTTTTTAACAAAATTGTTCAAAAATTGTGAACAAAATGATGAAAAATAATTTTTAAAAGTGATATTTTTGAATTAATTGATCCAGAAAAGAAGAAAGAAAATAATAATAAAATAAATAAAATTATTTATAAATTAAAAGCAAGTAATATTATAATAACATTAAAAGCAGGAGTTTATATTATTCCTAAACAAGAAGATTTAGAATTAAATAAATTGGATTTAATAGAAAAATATTATTTTAAATTATTAAAAAAGTATATAACTTATTATTTATGAAATGATTATTATATTTCTTGAATAAAATCACTTGAAATTCATAATAAAAATTATTCTGTTTCAGATAAAATTTATATAATAAATAGAAATCTAAATAAAAAAATATTTTTTTGAAATTATCAAATAATATTTAAAACTATTTCTTGAAAACTTAATAATAAAAAAATAAATTTATTTAATAAATTTAAGATATATACAGTAAAGAAAAATATTGAATGATATGAATTTAAAATATCTTGTTTAGAGTTATCATTATTAGAATCTACACTAATTAGTGATAGTGAATTTTGATTTGATTTATGATTAATAAATAAAACAATAAAAAAATATCATAAATTTTTTAATAAAGAAAAATTTTATGATATTTGAAGGTATAAATATATAATGTCTTTTAATAGATTAAAGGAATTATCAAAACCAATAGATTTGAATTTATATAATTTATTTTTGGATATTATAAAGAAAAATTGATGATTATTTATATGAGAATGATTAAGACAAATATAAAAAATAACCTTTTTAAAAGGTTATTTTTTATGCTTTTTTTCTAAAATAGATAAATCAAGCTCAAAGTAATAATGATAATATTAATAATATATATATTTCAGGTCAAGTTTGTATTTCTGTTGCTTGTGATAAATTTCACTCTTCTATAACAGTTCCTGAATTATCTTCTTTTATTGCTTTTACCATGAATAATTCTTTTTTTATTTTTTTTCAAGTTATTTCTACTTCATATATTGGTTTTTTAACAGTTTCAACTAATACATTATTTTTATTATCAATTCTTTTATATATATTATATGAAGTGGCTTCTTTTACTTTATTCCATGTTAAGATTGATTTATTTTTTAATTTTACAAGTTTTAATCATGTTATTTTTAAATCATTTTTATTTGTAGTTTCTTTTTTAGTGATTTTAGTTTTTACTATTTTTCAAGTATTTGTTTGAGCTGCTTTTAATTCTACTTTTTTTACTATTATTTTAGCAATATCTTTTTTAGTAACACTATGACCTAAATTATCTTTTAATATTACAGATATAGGGTATGTTTCTCATCATTTTGGAGCATCAAAATTTCAACTATATACTCAATTTTCTGTTTCTTCTAGTTTTATTATTGCATCATTAATTATTAATTCTACTTGTTTAAGATTTTCTGTAGCATAAACATTTACAATTATATTTGTTCCTTCATCAACTTCTCAAGAATTTGTTAAAGGAGCTAATGTTATTTTTTTAAATTGAGGTTGGTTATTATCAACCTTTATAGTTACTTTATTTGAAGTTCATATTATTTTTCAATCTGCATCAAGTATAAAAGCTTGAATAGAATTTTCTCAAGTATTTAATCAACTTATTTCTTTTTCAAAATTTCAATCAGTTCAAGATATAGTATTAAATTCTTTATCATTATTAATTTTTATTAGTATTTGATGATCTTTTTGAGTTTTTCAAGATACTTTTATTTTATTTTCTCATATAGTTAATCAATTGTCAGGTGATGAAATTTCTATATCAGTATTTACAACTTCTGCTTTTTTATCAATTTTTATTTTTCATAATCAAATTATATTTTGATTTGCATCAGAATCATATATTCATAATGTTTGATTTCAAGATTTATGGAATATTACTCAATTTTCAAATTTTACTACTCATTCATTTGCTGCAGTAAAAGTATATCATTGATCACTAGATAATGCAGAAGGTAATTCTACTGTATCATCTGTTTCTGAAAAACCTATTATATTTCACATGTAGTCTTTTACTACATCTCAATTTTGATCAACAGCTTTTATTGTTAAATCAAGTGCTTCTCATATTTTTGCTTCTGGTTTATTAAAATCTACTTGAAAGTGATCAACTACAGCAGCAAAAGCAGAACCAATATTTAAAAATAAAAGTAAACTTATAATTATTTTTAGAAATTTCATAATTTTATAATTAAGTTGATAATAGCTATATACTTATTATAAGATTTATAGCCATTTTTCCAATTTTTTTAACATTTTTACTTTACAAAATATATATTTAATTTTTAATTTTATAAAAAAATTATATTTTCATTTTCATATTGATCTCTTATACTTGTAATAAAAATTTGATATCAATTTAATTCATTTAATATCATATTTTTATGTTTTTCATCAATTTCACTTAATAAATCATCAATTAAAAGTATAGGTTTTTGTTTTGTATGTTCTTCTATAAAATTTATTTCTAAGAATTTTAGTTCTATTATAGAAGATTTAGTTTCTCACCTTGAAGCAAAATTTATTATTGATTTTCAATCAAGCAATATGTCAAAATCATCTATATGTGGTCATATATTTGTTTTTGATAAAATTATATCTCTTTGTCTATTTTCTATTAAATAATTTTTTATATCATTTTTTATATTATTTTTAATTTTGCTTTTATAAATAAAATCTACTTTATTTATCTTATCTCAAAAATATTTTTTTATTTGAGAAATATTTTTTTCTAAAAAGCTTTTTAATCAAAATCTATAATTATAAACTATTTCACATATATATATATATTTTTCATCCCAAAAATCTAGTTCTTTTATATTTATTTTTCATTCACTTATTGCTTTTAATGTTTTATTTCTTGATTTTAATATATTTTTATATTCTTTTAATACTTTTGAATATAAATCAAATGTATTTAATAATATTTGATCTAAGAAATCTCTTCTTAAACTAGGGGATAAATACATCATATTCATTGTTATTGGAGTAAATATGACAGTTTTATTTATTTTTGTTTTTATTTTTGATTTTAAAGTCTTTTTTTTATTAAAAGTATATATTTTTTTTGAATCTGTTTTATTATATGAAATACTCATTATATCTCAGTTGTATTTTTCAGCTTCTATAAAGAATGTATCAGAATGAAAACCTACTAAATCATTAAAATCAATATTATTTAGACTTTGAGTTGATAATAGGCTTAATGCTTCTAGTATATTAGTTTTTCCTTTTCAATTTTCTCATATTATAAAATTTTTTTGTTTTCAAAAAAGAAACTCTGAGTTTTCAAAGTTTCTAAAATTTTTTAATTTTAATTTTTTAATCATAAAAAAACTAGTGAGACATTATATTTGAAATAGCTATTTGATTTGCTATTACTTTTTGATTTGAGCAATCAAGTAATTCTTTTGGAGTTGGGCTTTTATTTTCTTCTAAAATATCTTCTCTTAAATTATTTTCATATTTTGATATTACTGAATAAGTAGGTTTTACATTTTCAGTATCAACTTCATTTAATAAATCAAAATACTTTAGTATATTATTTAAATCTCATTCTAGGTTTTGAGTATCATCTAAGTGTATTTTACTTAGATTTTCAGATATTTTTTTTATTTGTTCTTGTGTTAAGCTCATTTTTCTTTATATTATTTTATATTATACTATTAATATATTTTTTATTTACAAAAAATCAAGTATGAACTTTAAAAAATTTTTTAAAAAATCATTTAATAATAAAGAAGAATTAAATATTGCAAGATATAAATCATCTAAATTTTTATTTATAATGATGACTTTATTTTTCTTTTTGGATTATTTTTTTACTTGAGCTCAATTTTATTATAATTTTTTTATTTTATTGTTGCCTTATATTTATATTTTATATTTGTTATCTTTTTTGTTTTATATATATTTCTTTTTTAAAATAAATGTTTTTTCTAAGTTTAAATGAAATATTGCTGAAATAATATTTTTAATATTTTTAGTTTTAATATTTTTAGTTTTTTCTTTAATTGTTATTATCTGAAAAGATATTCCTAGCTTTGTAAATTTAAATATTTCTAATTTTATAAACTTAAATTTTTAATTATGTATAAATATATAGTTTTTTTAATATCAATTTTTTTATTATCATCTTGTTTTTGAGTTTCAAATAATGAGAAAAAAGAAACTTCTAAAACTACTTGACTTGAAATATATTCTACTTGAACTTTTGAAGTAGCTGTTCCAGTTGCTTGGAAGAAATATAAAAAAGATGATAATTTATTACCAAAACCAATTTTTTGAAAAGTAGTTTTAGCTGCAAGCTCAAAGGAATCAAGTTTATGATTTTATAATAATTTTGTTATTTTATCACAAAAATTATGAACAAAAATTAATAGTTTAGAATATTCAACTTTGAATAATGTTCTATCAGCTAAAGATTATTTAGAATACAATTTATTAAAAGAAAATGAAATATATTTTCCTGATAAAGATAAATCAAAAGTATACTTTTTTGAGGCTAGGTATAATGCAAAATCACCTAAAACTTATTTTATTCAAACTTGAAAAGTATGTTGAGAAAATTGATATCTTTTAACTATATGATTGAATCAAATGGTTAAAAATTTAGATAAGTATGAAAAAATACTTGAAACTTTTTCTTGTAATATTCAAAAAAAATGATAAATAAATTTTATTTATCATTTTTTTATTTGAAAAAAATATAATTGAAATTATAATAAAGTTATATTTTAAATTGTTAATATAAAAATTATGGCAAAACCTTGGGAAGATAATACTGATTGGGATAATTGGGAATATGATCCAAATGATGATTGAACTTGATCAGTTCAAGATGAAGAAGAAACTATTATAGTAAAAGATGCAAATGGGAATACATTACAAGAAGGTGATACAGTTGCAGCTATAAAAGATTTGAAAGTAAAATGAGCAAAAGATATAAAAAGATGAGATAAATTTCCAAACATTAGATTTACTGATGATGAGTGATTAATTGAATCTTGAAAAATGGTATTAAAAACTGAATTTTTTAAGAAAGTATAAAATTTTAATAAAGATATAATTTTTTAGATTATATCTTATTTTTTTTATTATTATTAATTAGATTTTGCTTTAGTTTCTCAATATTTTTTAGAAAAATATAAATTAGATTTAGAAAATTTTAAAACTACTAATGATTTTGAAGAATTAAAGGATAAAATAAAAAAAGATATTTTGTTAAAAAATTTTTCAGTTAATGAATCTTTTTATAAATCATTATTAGCTTTTGTTATTACATTAAGATTTTATAATAATAAAATTAAGTTTTTATACTATTCATATAAATATAAATTAATAGATTTAGAAGATATAAATATATATTTTAAAGAAAAAATTATATTAAAAAAAGATAATTTTTTTCTTTATTAGATTTAAAAGAGCTAGTTTTTAGCTCTTTTATTATTTATATTAAATTATCTTAAATTTTTTAGTTTTTATCTTTAAAATTTTTTAATAATCATTTTTCTTCTTTTTTTGATAGAAATCTCCATTTTCCACTTTCAATATCTAGTTTGAAATTTCCAATACTAATTCTAGTTAAACTTAATACTTTTAAAGCTGTATTAAATTTAGGATCTTTCATTGCTCAAAAAAGTCTACGAATATGTCTATTTTTTCATTCATTTATTTGAATTCTTAATTTTGTTTTTGCTCATATATTTCATATTTTTTCTATTTTTAAGGCTTTTAATATTCAAATAGGTGTTTTTATTCATTTTAAAGCTATATTAATATGTTCTTCTGTAATATGTCATCTAACTAATATTTCATATGTTTTAATACAACTTCAAGGTTTAGTTAAAAAATTTCAAATTTTTCAATTTTGAGTAAATAATAATAATCATTTTGATTCTAAATCTAATCTTCAAATTGGCATCCATCAATTATTAAAAGCCCAATCTGGTAAGAGATTGTAAACAGTTTTTCTTCATAGTTCATCAGATCTTGTTACAATATATCCTTTAGGTTTATTTATTACTAAAAGATTTTCTGAATTATTTTTTATATTCATAATTTATATTTTAAATATTTATAAAAATAATATCTATTATATTAACTAAATCAAAAAATATTATTAAAATAGTAGTATCTTTATTGACTTGAAAAATTATTATTATAAACTTAGATAAATTTTATTTTTTATGCTTATAGGTTATGTTTAGAAAAATATTTTTGATATTGTTATTATTTTTACTATTTAAAACAAGTTTTGCAAGTAATTTAGAGAATAATTATATTGAAATAAAGCCATGAATTTCTTGGTACTGGAAGTTATCTAAACCTATAAATAAAAATGATTTAAATTTATCATATAAGTTGTATGATATAGACTTATTTGATAATTCAAAAGAGGATATTTGAAAATTAAAAAATAAATGAAAAATAGTAATTTGTTATTTCTCAGCTGGTAGTTGGGAAAATTGGAGAGAAGATACAAATAAATTTCCAAACTCTATTTTAGGGAAAAATTTGGATGGATGGGCTTGAGAAAAATGGTTAGATGTTTCTAGATATAATTTATTTTCTTCTATTATGGAGGATAGAATAAAATTAGCAAAACAAAAATGATGTGATGGTGTAGAGCCTGATAATTTAGATGTTTATGATAATAATTCTTGATTTTGAGTTACAAAAAAAGATTCTATTGAATATTTTAAATTTTTAGCTACTACTGCTCATAAAAATTGATTAGTAATTGCTTTGAAAAATGCACCTGATATTGTAAATGATTTAGTTAATATTGCAGATTTTTCTATTGTTGAATCTTGTAATAAATATAATGAATGTGATAGATATATTCCATTTATTAAGAAAAATAAAGCAGTACTGAATGTTGAGTATAATTTATCTAAAAATAAGTTTTGTTCTAAAAATATAGATTTATGATTTAGTCCTGTTAAAGCTTGTTCTTCTTTAAATGGTTGTTGGAATTTATGTAGTAGAAAAAATAATATTGCTTATTCTGATAATACAAATAATAATTGAAATACTAATTTTAAACAAAATTCAGATAATAAGTTATGAAGTATATATTTTAATATAAAAAATACTAAATTATATTTTGCTCCTTATGTTGATTCTACATTGTATCCATTTCCATTAATTTCAGATATTGCAAAAAAAACTTGAAATAAAAATTATATATTAGCTTTTATTACATCAGATAAATGAAAATGTAATGCTAGTTGGGGTGGATATTATTCTATTGATAAATGACCTGATGCTTGGATAAATAGTAAACATTATTATTTATATGATGAAGTAAATAAAGTTAGATCACAGTGAGGAAAAATAATGATTTCATTTGGATGACAAGCTTGAATACCACTTTTTTCAGCTTGTTCAAATGAAGATGATTTAGTAAAAGAGTATTCAAAAGTAATAGATAAGTTAAAAATTCATGATTTAGATTTTGATGTAGAAGGGGAAGTATTAAATAATAATTTAGCTACTGAAAGACTTATAAAAGCATTATTTAAATTACAAAACAAATATAATAATAAATTAAATATATATTTTACATTACCTGTAATGCCAGAAGGTCTTACATTAGATTGAAAAAAATTAGTAGAAAAAATAGTAAAAAATAATTTATTGTATGCTTGAATAAATCTAATGACTATGGATTATGGAAGTTCATATAAACAAGATATGTGAGATTATGCAATACAAGCTGTAAATTCTACTATAAATCAATTAAAAACTATTTATCTAAATAGTTGAGTTAGTGTTTCTGAAAGTAAACTAAAATCAATATTGGGAATTACTCCAATGATTTGACTTAATGATATTCAATCTGAAAAATTTACATTAGAAGATGCAAGACAAGTTACTCAATATGTTAAATTAAATTGACTAAATAGATTAGATTATTGGTCATTAAATAGAGATCATCCTTGTGAAAAAAATAATATATCAAATACTTGTAGCTCAAAAAATAATCAAACAAAAGATTTTGAATATACAAAAACTTTCAAAAATTGATTATGAAATATTGTTATAAATAATAATTGAATTAGTAATAAAAATTGAACAAAAATACAAGCTAATAATAAGGAAAAATCAAATAATAATAAATATTATAATTGAAATATTAATCAAACAAGTAATATAAATAATATAGAAAATATTGCTAATGATACTAAAAATAATAAATGGAAAGAAAAGATTAATAATATTAAGATGGAAAATAAAACTTTTAATAATAAAAAATTAAATAAATATTATCCTTTATTTATAAAATTTTTTAATATTAAAAAGAAAAAGATTTTATCAAATATAGGTTATATAAATTCTAAAAATTATAATAATTTAAATTTTTTTGCTAAATATACATTTTGGTTATTTACTGATTTAAATAATAAATATTATAAAAATATAAAATCTTATCTATGAATGTTAAAAAAAGTTATAATTAGTTTGAAGAAGGTTAAATAAAATAATAAAAAACTAAAAATATGATATATTTTTAGTTTTTTATTTACATTTTTTCTTGTCAAAATAAATAAAATATGTATAAATATTTTGCAAAAACAAAAATAAAAATAGGAGGTGTATTATGCCATGCTTATCTGTTGGTAATTATATTGAGTATAGAAATACAACTAAAGGTTCTACTAAAAAAGTAGATAAAAAGGTAGTTAAGAATAATGGATCTAAAAAAGCTTCTACTTATAAAGTTGATTATAAAAAACTTTCTCCAATAGTTGAAGAAATTTTAAGTGATCTTGATAAGGAAATTGTAGGGCAAGAAGAGGCTAAAAAAGAATTGGGTATTATATTAGCAAATACATTGTTGTATAATCCATCAAATAGAAGACCACTTGCTGTAACAATGTTTCCAGGACCTACAGGAGTAGGAAAGACTGCTATTGTACTTGCTTTAGCAAAAATCCTTTATGGTGATCCAAATTTTGATTTGGGTAAATGTAGAATTGCTTGTAATGATTTTCAAGGTTCTCATGAAATATCTCAGTTAAAGGGGTCTCCTGCTGGATATGTAGGTTATGGTGATAAACCATTACTTCATCCTGAAAATATTTTTGAAAATACAAATAAAGCTATTGCAAATAATAGTTTTCATGAAATTTTTCAACAAATTGTTGATAGGGATCCAGAACATTTACCAAATCTTATCTTATTAGATGAGTTTGAAAAAGCACATCCAGCTTTTAGATCAACTTTTATCAGTATTTTTGATGAGGGGTCTCTTATTTTAAAAGATGGTACAATAGTTGATTTTAGAAACACTATTTTCATTATGACATCAAATATTGGTGCAGATGAAATACATGAAAAGCTTGAAGGAAAAGGTTCTATGGGATTTATGAAAGAAAAATTGAATTCTGTAGAAGCTTTTTCAAAATCTTATTATAGAGATCTTATTTTAAGAACTAAGATTTTTAGAAAAGAAATGGTAGGTAGATTAGGTATTGTTCCATTTAGACCTTTGACTAAATCTGAGTATTTTAAAAGACTTGATATTGAAATTAAAGAGCATAACAAGACTTTTAAACATACAAATATTCCACTAGAGCTTACTTCAAGAGCAAAGGTACATTTGGTAGAAAATGCTATGGAAAGTAATCTTGGAGCAAGAGTTTTAATTAAGTCTTTTGAACATGATATATTACCTCTTTATTCAAATCTTCTTACAAATGAAGAAATTGATAGAAAAGAGAGTGAAATAGGTAAGCAAGTAAAATCTATACTTGTAGATTATGATCTTGAAAAACAAGAATTTACAGGAGATTTACCTACTGATGAAAATAAAAAGGCTATTAAAAAAGAATTAAAGGAGTTAGCTAGACTTAAAGAAAGACAAAAAAAGCTTAATCAACAAGAAGTTATTATAAGCTTACAGGATAAATCATTTATAAAAACTTTTACTTCTGTTATTCTTCCAAATTTACAGTATTATAGAATGCTTGTAAAAGAGAAAGAAGATTTACTTTTTACAGAAGATGAGCTTAAAAATAATGATATTGATTTCCTGATACAAGAATATAAACAAGATTTGGATTCAGTTAAATCTATTCTTGATGCTTTTGGTATTCAAGAAAGAGATTATCAAATTATTGATTCAGATGTTTTATCAAAAGAATATTATAATTTTGCAGAAACATATGATGAACTGAATCTAAGAATTGCAAATGTTAAAGCTTGGAATGATACAGATGAAATTGTTGCATTTTCTGGTATGTTTAAAATAATAAAAAAATATATAGAGAAACAGTTTCAATCTGAAAGAAAGTCAAATCTGAATTTCAAACAAATGATAAATGGTGGTGCAGGTACAATAGAGGATGTACTTTATCCATTCATTCATTTTGCAGAAAAACTTATTGAGAGAGAAATTACAGCAAAAGAAAGGACTATGATTGTTGCTATCTTTCATAAAGAGTTTGTTAGACTGAATGGTAGATCATATAGACCTGCACTTGAAAATCCAGAAAAAAAGAAAAATAAGGAGGACAAAACAAAAACAGAAAAAAAAGAAACAGCAAAAACTACTGAACCTAAAAAAGAGATTACTATAAATATCAATTTTTATGGTTCAGAAAATGTAACAGATTGGAAAACAAAGTTGAAAAATCTGTTTGCTGAGGATTTTGATAAGGTTCTTCTTACTATTAAGCAAAATTTACCAGAGGCTGATAGTAAAGAGGATATTATAGATATCTTAGGAGCAATTAAAATTGAACTGGAAGGAAAGTTGGGAATTAAACTAACTTCTACTCAGTCAATGGGGCTTCATGAGATAGTGCAAAATATATTAAAGGAGGATGATATTTTAAAGGATTTAGATGATGATTCTGATGATCCTGAAAAAGAATAATAAATAAGGCCTTGGAGTTTATACTTCAAGGCTTTAATTTTTGATTAAAATTATCAATTAGTTCATGATTCTAATATTTCAAAACTTTTATTATAAGAATCAATTTTTCATTTTATTCATATAGGTAATGTTATTATAGGATCAGTATGTCATATATCAATTCAAAATAGAATAGGAAAATTATAATTTATAAATTTATTATATATTATTTCTTTTAATAAAGAAATATCATTTTCTGTATATCATTTTGGTCTTCATATTATCATTCATGATATTTTATTAAAAATTCATGAGAGTTCTAAATCAGTCAAATGAGTATCAATTCTTGATATAGGTTCTCATTTACTTAAATCACAACTACTTTCAGGAATTTCCCAAAAAAACAATGTATTTTTAAAGTTAGGCCAATATTCAGTACCCCTTAAATGTAGTATTGATGTAATACATCATCACAGAAGAATTCATTCTGCTTTTCATTTTTTTAAAAATTCATATCAATTATTTTTTTTCATTTTTCTAGGTCTATCTAAATCTTTTTTTTGAAACCAATTTAATAATTCATCAGTCCATTTTTGTGAAGGAAGAATTTTTCAAATACTTTCATTTGATAATAAAGCCTTATAAAAATATTTTTCTGTATATGAAAGCATTTTAGGATATTCTGCAAATTGAGTTAACAGTGCTGGTCAATAATAAGTACATAAATTTGATTTTACATAAAAAGCAAAATGTAATACTGTTATATCTGAAAATCAGATAAATATTTTAGGATTATTTTTGATAATTGAATAATCTATATATTTTAATAATTGATTAGAATGGAAACCTCAAATTGTACATATAATTGCTTTAACATTATTATCTAAAAATAATTCATGAATATCATTTATTCTTTCTTCTATACTTCCAGCTGTATATCAGTTTACTTTTAAACAGTTTTTAGCAATTTTTACTTTGAATCACATTTTTTTTAGATAGGATATTCAATTTTCAAATCTATGTGGAATCATTCAAGCAATAGGTCATGATGGACTTAAAATTCAAATTGTATCTCATTTTTTTAAAATATTTGGTTTTATAAGATTACTCATACATAGAAATTAAAATATAATATATATATTATATTTTAATTTCTAAAAATCAATAATTTTAAAAGGATTCCATTTTTATGGAATCCTTTTTTATGTTAAGGTGTTAATCTATTTGGTCCTCTATACAAATAAGTTACTTCTCTTACATTTTTATAGTTAAGAAGTAACATTAATGAATGGGTTAAACCAAATCCAAATCCACCATGAGCAGGACATCCATATTTAAAACAATCTAAGTATGATTGCATATTATTAAGTGATAGTCCTTTTTCTTTAGCTTGATTTACTAAAATATCATAATTATGTTCTCTTTGAGCTCCTGTTGTAATTTCAAGACCTTTCCAAAGTAGATCATAACTATTAGTAACAGTATTATCAAACTTATTTCTCATATGGTAGAATGGTCGTACACTACTTGGGTATTCTGTAACAAAAACAAAATCATGATTGAAGGTTTCTTTAACATACTTTGCTAACAAACGTTCTCCATCAGGATCCATGTCATCTTTTATCCTTAAAAATTTAATAAGTGAACTTTTTATAAATTCAAAAAAAGAGCTTTCTTATGCTGAAAACTCTTTAATAAATTTACTAAAAATGTTTAATTTTTCATTTAAAAACAAAATGGAGGTGCCTAGCGGAATTGAACCGCTGTAAATGGTGTTGCAGACCACTGTATAAACCACTCTACCAAGGCACCAAAAATCTATTTGCAAAAGGAATTATAAGAAAAAATAAGATTTTTCAAATTTTTTATTGACTTTATTATAATAAATATATAATAAGAATATATAAAGTATATACTAATTTAATAATTATGCTTACAGAAAAACAACAACATGTATTAGATACTATTACAGAGTTTATATCAAAATATGGTAAATCTCCAACTATTGAAGAATTACAACATATATTATCTCAAAAATCTAAAAGATGAGTAGTTCAATATCTAGAAGCTTTAGAAAAAAAAGGTTTTTTAACTAGAGGTAGAGGTTATAGATCTATTAGATTATGAAATTGAGTTTGATTTCAAACTACATTAAATATTCCTATTTTATGATATGCAAATGCATGAACTCCTTTAGTTGATGCTCAAGAAAATGAAATGTGAGTTTTGCCTATTTCAAAAAAAATGTTATCTTGAAATGTAGATAATTATTTTATTTTAAAAGTAGAAGGAACTTCTATGAATAATTTTGAAGTAGCTTGAAAAAAAATTGAGAATTGAAGTTATATTCTTGTAAATAGGGAGCAGACTGCTTTAAATAATAAAGATGCATTTTTATTTTTAGTTGATGGAGCTGCTACAATTAAAAAATATAAACAAGATTGAGATATTATTTATCTTTTACCTGAATCAAATGATGAATATCATAAACCTATAATATTATCAACAAGTGATAATATTATAGTAAATTGAAAGGTTGTTGATGTTTTTAGTTTTTAAAAAGACTTATTTTAATCAAATAAGTCTTTTTTAATATCAGTTTCATCAGCAAGTATTTTTGCTTTTTGTAATCAATTCATAACTATATCTTTATCCAATCTTAGAAATTTATTATCAATTTTTTCTGGATAATCAAATTGTTTTAGTACATATTTTATTGCATTTAATCTTGCTTTTTTCTTATTATCACTTCTTATAATTGTCCAAGGAGCATGTTTTGAATGAGTTTTACTAAAATTTTTATATTCTGCTAAAGTATATTTTTCCCATAATTGTTGAGAAAATTGATCAATAGGAGAAAGTTTAAATTGTTTTAATGGGTTAGTTTTTCTTTCATTAAATCTTTTTGCTTGTTCTGATTTACTTACAGAAAAATAGAATTTTATAATTTTTACTCATGCATCAACAAGCATTTTTTCATATTTTGGTACATCTTGAATAAATTGTTCATACTCATCTTCTGTACAAAATCACATTACAGGCTCTACTCAGGCTCTGTTATACCAAGATCTATCAAAAAAAGTTATTTCTCATCCTGTAGGAAGATTTTTAACATATCTTTGAAAATACCATTGTGATTTTTCTTCTTCTGTTGGTTTGTTTAAGGCTACTACTTTTGCTCATCTTGGATTTAAGTGTTCTATAAATCTTTTAATTGTTCATCATTTACCTGCAGCATCTCTTCATTCAAAAATAATTAGTAATTTCTTATTGTTATCTTTAATATATTTTTGAAGTTTTAATAATTCAACTTGTAATAATACTAATTCTTTTTCATATTCTATTTTTGATTTTTTTATACAAGACTTTTTGTATTCTTTTCTTTTATCTTTATCTATTTTATCACAATTTTTATAATCATCTTCTATTTCTTCTACTATATTTTTTGTTTCTTTTTGTTTTTCTTTTTTTTCTATTTCTTCTATATAATCTTCATAATAATCAACTATATCTTTTAATTTTTTATAATAATTTTTATGTTTTTTTATTTCTTTTTTATTTTTTTCTAGAAAATTTTCTACTTTATTTTTTAATACTTTTATAAAATCTATATCTGTATGTTTTTTAAATGTATTAAAATGTTTTTCAAGTTCTTCAAGAAAGATTTTTATATTTTTTGAATTTAATTCAATTTTATTATTAAATATTTGGCTTAAAAAATTAGGCATATTTTTTTATTAATTAAATAATGTATATAAATATTTTACTATATTTTTTTTTAGTTTGCAAATATTTGACTTATTTATATTTTATTTTATTATATTTCATATAAAAATATGTTTTTCTATTTTAAATTATTTTTGTAATAAAAAAATATGTCTAAAGAAGATCAAATAAAATCTATTATAGATAGTAATAATAATAAATCAGATAATAGTGATTTATCTAATTGAATTAAAGAAGAGTTTAAATCAAAGGTAGAATCTATTGATAGCTTTTATTCAAAAATTATTAGTTTAGAAAAGATTGATAATTTTGAATGATTTATTCAACATAGATTAGAACTTATTGATATTTTAAATAATTATTTTGCTTGAGAATTAGTTTGAGAAGATGCAGATTTTATAGAATTCTTTAATAAATCAATGTCTTGAAAACTTGATGAAGAAAAATATTCTTCAAAACAAATTGAAAAATTCAATAATTTATTATTAAAAAAAAATTTATTATTAAAAAAGATAACTAAAATTACATTAGAAGTTGGTCTTTATAATGATTTTTTAAGTGAAGATGAAGTTTCTGATTTTATTAATATTTTAGAATCAGAAGTTTTTGATTTGTTTGATAAAATATTTTTTAAAATTAAAAATAATACTAAAAAATTTCAAAAAAATTATTTTGATGATAACTGAGATTTAATCTATAATTGAGATTTAATTTATGGTTGAATATGAAAAGAATGATTTTTATCTTATAAAGATTTTTTATCAAAAGATGACTTAGAAAAATTTTCTAATTTTGATTTTTGAATTTTAAAACAAGAGTATTTAAGGAATTATTTTAAAAAATTTCAGGAAATATTTTTAAGTTGAACAATTGATTATGATAAATGGTTGGAACTTGCTGAAGAAGAAATGCAAACTTGGGAAAATATAAATTGAAATATTTGAATTGTTTGATCAATGGAAGATTATGGTTTTACATGAGTATTAATTGATCCAGAATTGGAAATTTTTATAAAAAAGCCATCTATAGAATATGCTAAAAAGGCTTCTGATTTATCACAAAAATTTTTTTGAGAATCATATAGAATGAGTGAAACTAAATATGCAAATGTAGAGCCAATTATAAGTTCTTGAGTTGTTTCTTTTAAAAGAGTTTTATGAAAAAATTTTCATAATGATAAATCTATACAAAATAAATATTGAATGTATTGATATAGTATTGAATCAAGATTAAAATGAAGTGATTGAGTATTAAATGATGCTAAAAAAGTTTTATGAAGATTAGAAAAACTAGATTATTTAACTTATTGAAAGAAAGATATAGAACATACTTGGCAACATGAATTTGGACATAATTTATTCAAGTCAAAAGATACTTTTAAATATTCTGAACAGTCTTTATTAGAAGAAAACAAAGCAAATTTATTTAATTTACTTTTTAAATATGAGAAAATAATTAAACAGAATTTAGATAAAGAAGAAATTATTTTAGAAATTGAATATATGTTAGCTGAAAATATTAGAAGATTTAAAAATGTGAATGATGGTTCATTAATTAAATATATTTTATCTGCAAAATTACAACTTCAAAAATTATTTGATAGGGAGGTTATTTATTGGTGAGATGATTGATTAATAAAAATAAATTCTTCACAAGATAATTTAAAATTATTTTATAGAGATATGAAAAAATTTTTGTTTTTAATAAAAGAAATTTATGAATCAAATGATATAAATAGAGAGAAACAAATAATAGAAGAAATTGAAGATAATTTTGATGAAAATTTATTAAAAATAAAAGAATTATTAAAGAAATAGATTATTTAATTTTTTACATTAAATAGCTAAAAAATTTTGCTTTTTAGCTATTTTTTATATAATTAGCAAGATTTTAATTTTTATAAATAAAAAAGTAAAAATGTTGAGAACAAATACATGTGGAGAATTATCTAGTAAAAATATTTGAGAAAAAGTTACTTTATCTGGTTGGGTAAGTAATAGAAGAGATCATTGAGGTATTATATTTATTGATTTAAGAGATAGATATGGTTTGACTCAAGTAGTTTTTGATCCAGAAGATAATAAACAAGCTTGGGAAATAGCTGATTCTTGTAGAAGTGAATATGTTATAAAAGTTACTTGAACAGTTAGACCTAGACCAGAAGGTCAAGCAAATCCAAATATGCTAACATGAGAAATAGAAGTTATTATAAATGATGATATTGAAATTTTAAGTAAAAGTAAAACTCCTCCTTTTGAAATAGATGATCATGGTGAACTTGCAAATGAAGAGGTTAGATATAAACATAGATATATAGATTTAAGAAGGCCTTCAGCACTTGAAAATATTATGTTTAGATCAAAGTTTATAGCTCATACTAAAAATTGGTTTTTAGCAAGAGATTTTTTAGATGTGCAAACTCCTATTTTTACAGCTAGTTCTCCAGAATGAGCAAGAGATTTTGTTATTCCTTCTAGACTTCATCCAGGTAAATTTTATGCTTTACCTCAAGCACCTCAACAATATAAACAACTTTTAATGGTTGGTTGAATTGATAAATATTTTCAAATAGCTCCTTGTTTTAGAGATGAAGATCCTAGAGCAGATAGACATGCTTGTGAATTTTATCAAATTGATTGTGAAATGAGTTTTGTTGAGCAAGAAGATATTTTTAAAGTTGTAGAAGAATATTTCTTTGATACAGTAAAAGCTATTTCAAATAAAACTATTATGGATAATAAGTTTTATAGGATGAGTTTTGATGAAGTAATAGAAAAATATGGTACAGATAAACCAGATTTAAGATATGGTATGCAATTAATAGATGTAGCTGATATTTTTGCTAGATCTACAAATGAAATTTTTTCTTCTATTGCAAGTGATATAGAAAAAAATAGAGTAAAAGCTATCAAAGTAGAAAATGGAGATGAGTATTTTTCAAAAACTCAAATGAAAAATTTTGAAAAATATGTTAGACAATATGGTGCACAAGGTTTGGGTTATTTTCAAATGAAAGAAGATGGTTTAAAATGACCTTTAAATAAATTTTTTTCAGAAGAAGATCTACAAGAAATTATAAATAGAACTGAATTAAAAACTTGAGATGTAGTTTTCTTTTGAGCTGCAGATAAAGAAACTGTGTGTGATTATATGTGAAAATTTAGAGTTCATTTAGCTGGCTTAATTGATGAAATAACCAAGTGAAAATTTATAGATAAAAATATTTTAGCTTTTGCTTGGATTACAGATTTTCCAATGTTTGAAATAAATGAAATTACAGGAAAAGTAGATTTTGGTCATAATCCATTTTCTATGCCAAAAGGTTGAATTAAAGCATTTGAAGAAGAAGATTTACTAAAAGTAAGTTCTGTTCAGTATGATTTAGCTTGTAATGGTTTTGAAGTATTATCTGGTTCAATCAGAAATCATGATATAGAAGCATTAGTTAAAGCATTTGAAAAAGTAGGAAGAACTGAAGATGAAGTAAAAGAAAAATTTGGTGCTATGTATGAAGCATTTCAATATTGAGTTCCACCTCATGGATGATTTGCTATTGGTATGGATAGAATTATGATGATTTTAAAAGATGAAACAAATATAAGAGAAGTTTATGCCTTCCCAAAATCAGGTAAAGCCCAAGATCTTATGATGAATGCTCCAACTTTTATTGAAGAAGAACAACTTGAAGAACTTCATATTGAAGTAGTAAAAGAAGATGAAGAAATATAAAAAATACAGATTATTTTAAATAATCTGTATTTTTTATATTGACTTTTTAAATAAAAATATTAAAAATATATATAACTAGTAAAGAGTTTATTAGTAAGTGCATATTCTTGAATATGTT
Source organism: Candidatus Altimarinota bacterium (assembly GCA_027019405.1). Taxonomy (GTDB): domain Bacteria; phylum Patescibacteriota; class Gracilibacteria; order BD1-5; family UBA6164; genus JALUWO01. Next base: position 52,325 of record JALUWO010000020.1, read on the forward strand.
AAATAAAAAGCTTCATATATTTAGTTATATTTAATTATAGCTAAATTATTAGGCTATAAAAACAAAAATAAATGAGGTGATTACTATGAAAGAAAATAGTATAAATCAGGATTATGGATATGAGGTTATTAGTTTGGAAGAACTAATAGAAATAGAATATGCTTTGGCTGGGTATGAAAATACTACAACAGGTTTAAGTATTATTGATAATGAATATAATGATTTTATAAGTAAAACTCTTGATATTGCTTATGATTATTACTCAGAGTCAGAAATATTAGAAGCATTTAATAAATACAAAAATAAAAAAAATAGTAGCATATGATTACCTAATTATACTTTTAGAGTATTTTTAGATAATCATATGGTTGGGTAATATGCTCATTTCTCCCTATGTTATCATACATAGGGAGTTTTCATTATAAAAAAAGTAGAATATTTTATTCTACTTCATTATCTTCATCTTTTTTATGTAAGAAATTATTTAAATTTATTTTAGGTCAAGTATTAACTTCTTCTTCAGAAGAATTATTTTCCTCTAAATCATTGTCTTCTTGATTATTATCTTTTTGAGAAACTTCATTCTTTTCTTCATTTGAAGTATTATCTTCATATAAAGAAGTATCTTCTTCAGAATAATTATTTTCATCTAAATCCTTGTTTTCTTGATTATTATTATCTTCTTGAGAAACTTCATTCTTTTCCTCATTTGAAGTATTATCTTCATATAAAGAAGTATCTTTATCTAAATCATTGTCATCTTCTTGTTGAGTATCATCTTTTTCAGAACTATAAATTGTTTGACTATTTTCAGTATTTATTTTTGTCTCTCAAATATTATTTTCTCATTGTTCTAAAATTTGGGTATATTTTTCTGCTGCAGCTTTTACCTCATCAGCTGCTTTTTCTAATTTTGAATAATAAGCTTGTTTTCTTTGTAATTCTGCTATTGTTTCAGGTAATTGTTCAGCAAAATCTTTTGGTATATTTATTGGTTTAGTCATATTTTCTTCTAAAATATTTAAATTATATCTATATTGTAGCATAAAAAAAAAATGATTGCAAAAAAAACTATAAAATTTATTTATAATTATCATTTTTTTGATTTTTAAATTATTATTTATATACTTTTATCATAATTAAAATTAACTAAAAAATAATGCTTAGAGAGATAAATATAAAATGAGTAAAATGGATAGATGCTGTTTGATTAAAAGAAGAAAAAATTAAGGAAATTGCTGAAAAATATGATTTTCATGAACTTGATATTGAAGCTTGTTTAGAAGAGAATCAAAGATCAAGGGTAGATGTTTATGATAATTATTTATTTATATTGTTGAATTTTCCAAAATATAATCAGTTAAAGAAATTATATGAACAAAATGAATTTGATATTTTTTTGTGAAAAGATTTTATAATTACTTTTAGAGATTTTTGAAATACTCATATAGATACTATTTTTAATAAATATTCAGATATAAAAGAACTTGAAAAGGAAATTGATGATGATGAAGAGCATAAACTGACTTCAGCTTTTGTTTTATATGAGATTTTACAATCAATGCTTGAAAAATTATTTAAAGTAAGATTAAATATTTCAAGAGATTTAAAATTATTAGAAAAACTTGTTTTTGAATCATCAAAAACTTCTCTTGTAAAAGATATAATGATAAAAAAGAGAAATATTGTAGTTTTGAAGCATATGTTAAAACCACAAATTCCTGTTTTAAAACTTATTGAGTTTAATGTAAACAAACTTTTTGATTCTGAAATTGAAGTATATTTTGAAGATTTAGAAGATAAACTTGAATATGTTGTAAATGATATAGAGATGCAAGAAGAACATATTGATTCTATTGAAGATGCATTTAAATCATTGACTGATATAAAAATGAATTGGATAATGACAGTTTTGACATTATTTTCAGCATTTTTATTACCATTAACTTTGATTACAAGTTTTTATTGAATGAATATTTCTTTACCATTTCAAAATAATCCAGAAGTTGTATATTTTATGATTATTTGTTCAATTTTTATGATGTTTTTATTTTATGTTTATTTTAAAAAGAAACAAAAATTTTAAAAACTTATTAAAACTTGTTTTTTTGAAAAAATCAATATACTTTGCAAGTTATAAAAATTTAATTTCTAAAAAATCAAATAGTGTTAGGAAAAGTTACAATTATAGGTAGACCAAATGTATGAAAATCAAGTTTTTTCAATATGTATACAGGGCATAAAATAGCAATTGTAGATGATACTGCTGGTACTACAAGAGATATTTCAGAGTTTGAATATACTGATATAGATCATGATTTAACATATATTATGGCTGATTCAGGTTGACTTGATTTTGGTAGTAAAGAAGATAAAGTTGCTGAAGATATTATAAATAGAACTAAAAAAGCAATTCAAGAATCTGATTTAATTATTTGGCTTATTGAATATGATAGATTTACAGATCTTGATGAAAAAGTTTTAAAACTTTTAAAAAAAGAAAATCATAAAAATTATATAGTTTTAGCAAATAAAGCTGATAATGAAAATAAAGTAATGGAAGCTTGGAGTTTAGCTTGAAGATGAGAATTAGAATTTTTTCCAATATCAGTTTCACATAATAAATGAATTTCAGAAGTAAAAAAATATGTTGCTAAATTTTTAAAAGATAAATGATTAAATTATAAAATAGAAGATTTAGATGATAGTTTTGTAAAACTTGCAATGATTGGTAGACCAAATGTTGGTAAAAGTTCTATGATAAATGCTATTGTTGGAAAAGATAGAGTTATGGTGAAAGATATGGCTTGAACAACAAGAGATTCTATTGATACAAAATTTAAATATGATTGAACTGATTTTGTTTTAATTGATACAGCTTGAATAAGAAGATTATCAAAAGTTTGAACTAGAAATGTAGAAAATTGGTCAGTTATGAGATCTGAAAGAGCACTTAAAAGAGCTGATATTGTAGCAGTTATTGTAGATTGATTTGAAGGAATAGTACAACAAGATCTTTCTATTATAAATAAAGCATTAGAAGAAAAAAAATGACTTATAATTGTTATTAATAAATGGGATCAAGTTTTGGCTAAACCATGAATTAATAAAGAAACTATGATGAATAGATATATTAATTATCTTCAAGAAAAAATAGAATTTATTCCTTGGGTTTCAGTTATTTTTACTTCTGCAATTGATAAAAAAAGGGTAAATGAAATTTTAGAGAGAGCAAGAGAAATAAAACAAGAAAGATTTAAAAGAGTTAAAACAGGTATTTTTAATAATTTCTTGGAACAGGTTATTTATAAACATCCACCAACAGGTAATAAAAAATCACATTCTCCAAAGATTTATTTTTGAACTCAAGCAGATACAAATCCTCCTAAATTTGTACTTTCAGTTAGTAATCCAGATCATTTTCATTTTTCATATAAAAGATATCTTGAAAATAGAATCAGAGACAATTTCTGATTTGAAGGTACTCCAATAATTATTGAGTATAAATGAAGAGGTAAAAATGCTGGAAAAGTAAAATAATATATGAATAAAAAAATAAAAATTATTTTAATATTTATATTTTTAACTATAAGTTTTTTAGCTTATAGTTTTTTTCCTATTTTGACTTATAAGCAAACAGATAATAAACCTTGAAATATATATATACTAGATAGATTTTGAAAAGTTATTACAGATAAACAAACTAAATGATGATATAAAAAAGCAGATTTGATTTTGATTGATTCTAAATTAGTAAAATCAATTATTCAAATTGAAGATAAAGATTTTTATAATCATTATTGAGTTAGTATAAAATCAAAACTTAGAGCTTTGTATCAAAATATAAAATATCAAAAAATAATTTCATGAGGCTCAACTATTACTGAACAGTATATTAAAAATAAGTATTTTCCACTAGAAAAAAGAACTATTTTACAAAAATTAAGAGAAGCTTTAGTTGCATTTATTTATGATATTTCTCATCCTAAAAAAGATATTTTATTGTGATATCTGCATAATGTTTATATGTGAAATAATCTTTATTGAATAGATACTGCTGCAAAAATATATTTTAATAAAGATATAAATAATCTTTCAGATGAAGAGATTACAATTTTAGTTTCTCTTATACATAATCCTTGAATTAAAAGTTTGAAAGAAAAACATTTTCAAAAATATTTTTCTTTAGTAAAAACTAGACTTTGATTTGATTTTAAAAGAAAAATTAAAAAATTAAATAAATTACAAAATATAGATAAACTACCTTTTGTAACACAAAGAGTTATAGAAAATAATAGAGATTTAAATCAAATTCCTAAAACAAGTATAGATTTAGATTTTTCATTATTTGTAAAAGAACAATTAAACAAAGTTTTAAAAGATTTAAAGAAAAACAATGTAACTAATTGAGCTGTTTTAATAATAGATCCAAAAACTCAGGAGGTTTTAGTTTATCAAGGAAGTAAAGATTTTTATGCTCAAGATATAGATTGACAAGTAGATGTTATAAAAGCAAAAAGGCAACCTTGAAGTACTTTAAAACCATTTTTGTATTTACTTGCTTTGAAATCTGGAGTTGATATAGATAAATTTATTTTAGATATAGAAAGTCAGTATAATAGTTTTAAAAAAAATAAGGTATATATTTCAGAAAATTATTCTTTAAAAGAATATGGTTTAGTTAGATTTAAAAAAGCTATTTGAAATAGCTTGAATAATGCATCAGTAAGATTAGCAAAAGAACTATGACTTAAAAAAGTTTGGGACTTTTTTAAATTATATTGATTAAAACTTGATTATCCTCCAGAATATTATTGATATTCTATGGTCCTTTGAAATCCAGATATTAGTTTAGAAAATTTAGTTTTAAGTTATATAAATTTATTGCCAGATTATACTGTACAAGCTAGAAAATTACAATTTTCTCATTGAAGTTTTGATTATAACAATCTTGTTTATAAAAGAAATAAATTAAAAGATGATAAAATAGATCCAGAAAAATTTTTACTTTATCAAATACTGAAAAATCCTGATAATAGAGATATAAGTTTTTGAGTAAATTCTATTTTAAATACTTCTATTTATCAAGCTGTAAAAACAGGTACTAGCTCTGATTTTAGAGATAACTGGATAGTTTCATATAATCCAGATTTAATAGTTTGAATTTGGATGTGAAATAATGATAATAGCTCAATGAAATGAGTTACTTGAATAACAGGGGCTTGATATCTATGGCATCAAATTATAGAGTATGCAATAAATCATAATATTATTCAAGATAAGCAATACAAAATTCCAAATTGAATTGAAAAATTTTATTATTGTCTTGATGAAAACTGCAATCAAAAAGAATCTAGCTACAAGAAAAAACAAACAAAATATCACTCAGCTATAAAATCAGGAATTTTTAGTCAAAAAGATATTTATGAAAATTTGGATGATTATGAGAAAAGAAAACTAAAAAATTTATGATATAGAATAGAATAAACAAAAATTTATTTTTATTGTTTTCATTTATTTTAAAGAATCTGTAAATTTAGTTTTTTGAGAAAATAAACTTGATAAATAAAACTAGGGGTGGTAAAATAGAAAAGTTGTGAAAAGGGGATTAACAACATAGGTTTAAAAATCCAAATCTCAAAATAGGATTTGGATTTTTATAAAACAAAAATAAACTAATTCTAGAAAAGTAGTTTATTATATTTCATAAAGGAGAAACAATGAAAGAAATGTTTAGAAATAAAAGTGTATGGTTAGTGATATTATCTTTACTAATCTTGATTGTAGCTTTTAATACTTTTACAGAAAGTAAACTAAAAAAGCAAAGACAATTAAAACAAGAAAGATTAGAAAAAATAGTATTGGAACATAACTCTACTGTATCTAAAAATAAATCTTTAAAAACTGAAAATCTTCAAAATACTGACTTAAAACAACAAGTAAAAAAAGAAGATTTTATTCACAATAAAGATTTTGGTAAATCAGAAGCAGAACTAGATGGAGATGTAAAAGCAGAACCATACACAGGACTACTTCCAGAAGCACCAGATATGGAAGAAAATGATGCAACACTTCTTGGTATAGACTCAAACAACAATGGAGTCAGAGATGATATAGAAATAGAAATAGTAGACAGATTTGGAGAAGACAAAAATCTAGTTGAAGCATTTTTTGCCAGCAACAGATCCTCACAATATGCCTACTCTCTAGCTGAAAATGACATGCTAACTGAAGAAAATATCCAGAGAATTATGGATAATGTTAATTATGATGTAGGTTGTAGTGCTTTATATTTTAGAAAATCTAAATATGGAAGTAATCATGAAGATTATTACACTGTATCTAAAAATATAGAATATGAAGAAATAAATACAAATAAGAGAAAAGAGATAGAAAAAAGAATAGCACATTCTTTTTCAGGAGGTGGAGGAGACACTAATATTAGTGAAAAGTCTTGTCAAAAATATTTTGAAAAGACAAGAGGTTTTGAAATAATAAGATAAAAAAATCTAAATAGGAGGTGTGAAATGTAATAGATAATTTTCTAGAAAACAAATACAAAAACAAATGGTGCTTATGTAAATAAGCTAAAAAACTTTCAAAAAACTAGAAGGATTTGAAATGAAAACAAAAACAAACTTAGTGATTATTATATCACTGGTTATAGGAATGCTGTCTTTTGCAAATGCAGAAGTAAAAAATTATTATGTTAATGGTATTGATAATACACTAAAAGAAGCAAGAAAATCTTCAGAAAAAATAGAAACTATTACTGGATTAAAAATGCAAAAACCTTTGTATAACACAACACAAGGTGTTGCTAGAGATTTAGGTGAGTCTATTAGAATGGTTACAAATTTTGATAATTTATATAAACTTTTAGTTCCAATTATGAATACTGCTCAGCTATCTACTGATACTTTAAAATCATATGCTGAAAAGTATAAAGATGAAACTTTTCAAGAAATAGCTTTGAAACTTGCAAAAATACAAGCTCTTGAAAAATTACAAAGTAATAAAGAGTATATCAGAGATTTGTATTCTCAAACACAAGTTTGTACAGGTCCTGGAACATACTTAGGTCCAGATGGAGAAGTGGTATGTACTATAAATAATAGTTTGATGCCAAAATTTGAAGATTTGGGTATTAGTAAAATTGAAGTTGAAACATTGTTTGTAAAAGCTGGAGCATATCAACTTGTTGAAGATATCTCATCATTGTATTCAGATGTCTATAGGTATTTGAATTATGAAAATAGTTATGAAAATACAGACTTAATAAAAGCAAGTAATATTGTTCAATCTGAAATAGATAAAGGTAATAAAATAAATATTGTAGCTCATTCTCAAGGTAATTTGATGGCAAATGAAATGTTTGACAATTATATAAATGTTACTAGAAAAGATGCTAGAATGTATTCAGTAGCTACACCAGCTAATAAAGTATTTGGTGAAAGTTATGGAAATGGTTATATAACATTGCATGAAGATATTGTTGCATTAGGATTTGTTGGTTCATTACCTAGTAATTATACAAATCATACTAGTTCAACTCTTAATCAATGCTCTGGACCAGGAACATATTTAAATTCAGATGGAACCCCTGTTTGTACAGATTATACAGCTTACAATATAGTAAAATATGATGATCCAAGGGGACATAATTTAGTAAATGTGTATTTAAAAGAAGGTACTGGTTCTAGACAAATCATTAAAGATGCATTTATTGCAAATTATAATGAGCTAAAGGCTTTGGATACTTCTAAAGTAGATTATAATATTACATTAGGAGAAACAAGAAATTCTAGTTGGGATCTTAGTCAATTAGATCATTCACAAAATGAAATATACAATCTTTATGTTCCTTCATGTAGAAAGGTTAGAATTGATTTAAAATCATCTCAAGTAGATACATTTTTAGAATTAGTTAGAGATGATGTTTTAATTGCTTATGATAATGATTCTGGTTATGGAAATAGAGCAAGAATAATTACAGATTTAGCAGAAGGTTATTATGAGATTTACCCTACAATTTATCAAGATAGAGATAATAATGTTCCTAGTCCATTGATTAGAGCAGATTATGAACTTGTTACTCAAGATTTGGGTGAAGGAAATTGTACAGTAAGAAAATCTGATTTTTATGTTACTGATGCTAAAATGGTAAATAAAAATGCAATTGCTCCAGGAGCTAATCTAACTGTTAGTTCTTATCAAAGATATAAAGGAAATGTAGAATCTAAAAATTTACCACATTATCCTAAATTGGCATATTTTTTATCAAAAGATCAAAATCTTGATCCTGATGATATACTTTTAAGTACAGATGTGTCATCTATTGGATCAGATGATTTATATGATAATGAAAAAGAAGTACTTACTATTCCTACAGATACTAAATCAGGTAAATATTATATTTTATTTGTTGCAAATTTTTATCCTGTAATATTAGAAACAGATTTTAGTAACAATATTATGGCTGTGAAAATTGATGTAGGAGAACCAATTAGTGATATTTATATTGCTAATGCAAAAGTTAATACTGATGTATTAGATGTTGGAGATAGATTAAAAATATATTCTGATATAAGTTATACTGGAAATCAAACCAAAAAATTTGTAGGTCCTGTTTATACATCTTATTATTTTGTTGATTCAAATAATACAAAAACTTTGATAGGATATGATTATTCTACAATAGGTTCTGATGATTTATTTGATGATGAATATATAAGTTTTAAAATACCAGAAAATACAGCAAAAGGTAAAGGTTATATACTTATTCTTACTGATTATAAAGATGAGAAAAAGTATATAAATGAAATCAATGAAGATAATAATTTAAAAAAGATTGATATCTGGATAGGTGAAATTGAACCTATACCTATGTAAAATATAGGTCTTGAACTTTTATGTTCAAGACCATTTTTGTTATATATAAAAATATAATTATTTTTTTGCTTTCAATTTCAAAAATACTATAATAAATTCATTAAAATTTAATATTTTTTTATGCCAAATTTATCAGAAATAAAAATAGACACAAAAAAAATTATAGCTATTTTTTTAGTTATAATTTTTTTAGTATTATGAGTTTTTGGAATATATAAATATATTAACACAAAAACTTTAGAAGAAGTTAATAAAACATTATCTTTAATAGATTCTTGAGTAAATTTTAAAAGTTGTGAAAATATTTTAGAAAATTATCATAAAATATCTTCAAATAAGTATATTTTGAATAATAAAGCAATTTCTTTAAAAAATTATAAAGAATCTTGTTTAAATAGATTTTCTTTAAATAGACAAGAAATTAATGAGGATTTTTGTGAACATATATTAAAAATCAATGATAAAAATGATTTAAAAGAATATATTGATACTAATTGATTTGAAGATATACAAAAAAAATGTGCTAATAATTATTTAACTTTAAAATTTTCAACAGGAAGTTTTTTTGATATAGATAATGATTTTAAATCAACTTTAAAAATAGATTTAAATCATATATTGTTTTATAATTCTTGAGAAAAAACTGATAAACAAAGATTAGAAGATAGAACAAAAGCAAAACAAAGATTATTATCATATTTTACTATAAATCCAAAAGTTGACTTGACTGCAGATGATGTTGTTTTTTATGATAATTATGCACTTTTATCTGTAAAACTTTTGCCAGAAACAAAATATACTATAAAAAGTTTATTAAAAATTGAACAAAAAGATATTGATAAATGATTAGAAAGAATAAAAAAAACTAAAAATTCTCAAGTAAAACAAAATATTTTTGAGTTTACTACTCCTAAAAATAAGTATTTATGAATTAGGCTTAAAAATCCTGTTTCTTTGTATTTAGATAAACTTCCTCCAAGTTTTAAAATACTTGATTATGATTCAGAAAAAAAAGATGTTTTAGTAAAAATATGTAGAGTAGATAATGAAACTTTTGCAAAATTGGATATTTTAAGATGAAGAAAAGTTTTACAAAAAGAAGATAAACAATTACTTACTAAAGGTATAGATAAACTAAAAACATTGGAATGTCATACAAAAAAAGTAGATTTAAGATGAGAAAAAGACAAAGAAATTTTTGTTAAAAAAGAATTTAATTTTGATAGTGAGATTTGAAATCCAGCAAGAAGTGGGCTTTATTTTGTTACTTTTGCTGACTCTAGTGATAGAAATTTTAATAATAGACTTCAAAAACCAATACTTTTTTGAATAGTAGATGCTCATATTACTATGAAACTTTCAAGAAATTGAGAAGTATATTTCTTTGTAAATGATTTTTCTTGAAAACCTTTAGCAAATCAAAATATTAGATTATACATAAACAATTTTAAAACAAAAAATAGAAAATGGGATAGTGTTAATGATAAATATGTAGTTACATATAATTCTGTTTTAAAAAATAATGTTTTAAGTAAGCCAATTATTTTATGAAAAACAGATAAAAATTGAATTTTAAAAACTAATTTAAAATGAAAAGTAGAATCATATTTTCAAAAGACATTTGAAAATAAATATAACTATAAATGGTCTTGAATAGATAATTCATTTTTTATAACTTCAGCTTCAAATACAAATCTAAGTTATTTAAAATCAACTTGGAATGCTTGAATAGCTCCAGAAAATTTTTGATATAAAGTTGCTAAAACTTATTGGGATGAAAATGATAAATGAGATATTCCAAAATTAAAAATGTGGGATGAAATAAAACCAGAGTTTTATAGTTATACAAATACTGATAGAAAATTATATTTACCTTGAGAAGAAGTATATTTTAAGACAATTTTAAGATATAGTAACTGATTAAAAATTCCAGCAAATCAAAAATTTAATGTAATTATAAAAGACTCTAAAAATAAAGAGATTTATAATAAAAATTTAATATCAAATCAATATGGTTCTATTTTTGATAAAATAAAACTAAATAAATCTTATCCATTATGATATTATAAAATCTTTATATCAAAGTGAGATAAAAGAGTTGATTATTATACTTTTGCTGTTGAAGTATTTAAAAATCCAAAATTTAAAACAGATATTTTACTTGAAACTAGCTGACTTGAAAATTGATATGCCAAAATAACAGAAACTAAAGAAAAAAATTATGGATATTGGGTAGATAAAATTTATAAATGAAAGTTTAATATAAAAGCTAGATTTTCTTCAAAATATTATAACTGAGCAAATTTAGCTAATGCTGATTTTACTTATAAGGTTTATAAACAAGAATATTATGAAAATGCTTGGTGGGATGATTGTTATTATTGATGTTATTGGGAACCAGAAAAAGAGTTTTATACTTCTTGAAACTGAAAATTAAATTCTGCTTGAGAAGCTGTTGTTGATATTCCAGTAGATTTTGAGTCTAGTTATTGAGATTATAAATATATTGTAGAAGTAACTGTTAAGGATAATATTTGAGATGAAATATCTTCATCAAATTCTATAATAGTAAAACTACCAGATGAATATAAAAAATATAATCCAAATTTTGCTTTAAAACTAGAATCAGATAAGAAATTTTACAAAACAGGAGAACAAATAAATATTACTTGAAAATTAAATTGATGAAAATGGAATAAATATTTTGATGGTAAGTATTTACTTTTAGTAAAACAAAAAACTTATGAAAACAAGCAAGTAGAAGATGTAAGGTGATATAAAAGAACAGTTGTAAAACCAATAGAAAAACTTGTTGATATTATAAAACTTGGTTCAAATAATTTAGAAATTGATACTGATTGAAATTTAAAACTTACATATAAAGTATCAAAACCTTGAGAATATGTTTTTGAATATTCAAAAATAAATAATAATTTTAAGATTTTAGATAAAAATATAGATGATTTAATTGATGAATTTAATTCTTGAGAAAAGCAAGTAAAAGTAAAAATTCAAAAAGAAATTTATTTATCTAATTGGTCAATAAATAATATACTTGAAAAAAATCCTGAACTTAAAAGACAAGATATAATAAATTCAGCAAAATGTAGTTATTATGAGGAATCTAAAGCTTGATGAAAAACAAAAGTAAGCTTAGAAAAAGAACAATGTTTAGATAGAGAAGCAAAAGTTGAATATGAAATAAATATAAAAGCAGATGATTTACTTGATAAACAAACATTAGACTTTTTTACTATACTTGCTTATTGAGATAAAGATGCTAGTAATCCAGTTGTAGATGATGTAAAACTTAGAGTGTTTGCTGAGAAAAACTCTTATCATATTTGAGAAAAAGCTAGGATTTTGGTTAGACTTCCAGTTTCAAAATGAAAAATGCTTCTTACAATTGAAAAACAAGGAGTTGTAAAAACTGAGTTAATACCTTTTAATTCAAATATCTTTTTTAAGGAATTTGTAGTTGATGATACTTTTGTTCCAAATGCTTATATTTGAGTTGAATTAATTCCAGAATTTGATTGAAAAAAAGTACCAGAATATAAGGTATGATATACTGAAATAGTTGTAGATAAAACTGATAAAAAGGCTTTTATAGATATAAAAACAGATAAAAAAACTTATTCTCCAAGAGAGAAAGTAAATTTAGATATATCTGTTAAAAATAAATCAGGAGTATGAGTAAAATCAGAAGTAGAACTAATGGTTGTGGATGATTCTCTGATTAGTTTAATGTGAAATATAGATTTAGAAGTTTTAAAGAAATTTTATAGTAAATTACCTTTTAATATTCAAACTTCTATTACAAATATAGCAATGTTAAAAAATTATTATTTTGCTAGAGTCTGAATTGTTTGAGGTAGTTGATATGGTAATTTTAAATGATGAGATAGTGCTGTTTCAAGTAGAAATATTTTTAAAAATACTGCTTATTATAAAGCAAATTTAGTTACAGATAATAATTGAAATCTTAAAACAAGTTTTACTCTTCCAGATAATCTAACAAATTTTAGAATTATAGTTATATCAAATTCTAAAGATAATTTCTTCTGAGTAGCCCAAAATAATATACAAGTAAGAAAAAATGTAGTAGTTGAACCAAAAGTTCCACAAATTTTAAGATATAAAGATAAAGTAAAACTTTGAATAAATATTTTTAATAATACTGATAAAAAAATAAATTTTGCTGTAAATCTAAAAGCAGATTGATTAAAAATAAAAAATGCTAACAAAGCTATAACTATTGCTCCAAATAGAAGTGATATATTGTATTTTGAAGTAGAAAATACAAAAAAACAATGAGATATAAATTATGAATTTGCAGTATTGTGAGATAGTGTAAAAAATAGTGATAAAATAGAATGAAAAATAGAAGTAAAAACTTCTCCAGTTTTAGTTTCATATGATATAAAAAAAGCTAGTTTAGATTGAAATCAAGAAAAAAGTTTAAAACTAGATATTTGAGAAAATGTAGATTTAGAACAATCAAAAGTGATTTTAGAATTTGCAAATACTAAGTTAATTTGACTTAAACAGTTAGTAAAAACTTTACTTACATATCCTTATGGATGTATAGAACAAACAACAAGTTCAACAATTCCAAATGTTGTAGTTAAAAAGTTCACAAGTTTATTTAAATATATTGATTTAGATTCTAAAACTATAGAAAGAAATACAGAGGTTTGAGTAGAAAGAATTAAATCAATGCAAACTAAAGATGGTGGTTTTGCTTATTGGCAAGGGGAAACAGAAAGTAATCTGCATATAACTCCATATGTATTAAGAAGTTTAGTTTATATGAAAAAATCAGGAGTAAAAAATCTTGATGATATGATAAACAAAGCTACTACTTATTTACAAAAACATAAAAATGATACTAAAGTAAATAGATATTCCAAAGAAGAATGATGAGTTTCAGATTTAGAAAAAGCAGAAATTTATTGGGCCTTAGCTTATGCTGGAAAAAATGAAGATATAAAAATAGATTTACAAAAAGCTGATAGACATACTTTATTAGCCTATACTTATTGATTAGTTTTAAATAAACAAGATAAAAATCTTATAAATAAAAATATTGAAAAAATAAAATCAAAATTAAATGATTGAGAAACTCATGCTTGGTATTGGAATGATTTATCAGATAAAGCTATTTTTGTTAAAATGTTATTAGATTTTAATTATTCTGATAAAGAATTAATTAATAATTTAATTGATGAATTATATAGTATAAATTGGAATAGTTATTATTATTCTACTCAAGCAAAAAATAATGCATTTATGGCTTTTGCTAAATACTTAGAAAAAAATAATTCTAATTGAGTTGTAAATTATTCATATACTTTATGATCAACTAAAGATACTGCTAATTTAAATTGATACACAAAATATAAATCAAAAGAATATGATTTATCAAAAATAGTTTCAGGTGATATTGTTAATTTAGATATAAAAAATAATTCTAAAAATAAACTTTATCTAAGTGTTACATTGAAAAAATATCCAAAGGATATTACAAAAATAAAGGCTTATTCTAATAAAATGACTGTTTCAAGACAGATTTATGAAGTTATTGATGAAGAAAAATTAAGTAAATGTAATAATGCATTAAATAGTTATTATTATGAAGATATAAAAGTTGAAGATATAGAAGAATGTAAGTGAGTATTTAAAAAGAAAGTAGATAATATTTTTAAATTATGAAAAAAATATAGAGTTGTTGATACTATTAAAAAAGCTGATGATAATTATGAAAGAAATATTACATTAGAAGATTATTTACCTTCTGCTTTTACAGTTTTAAATACAAAATTTAATACAGTATCTAGCTCATTTAAGAAAAATAATAACAATTGGTATTTTGATCATATAGAAAATAAACCAGATGTAGTTTTTGCTAATGCTAGTTATATTTGGTGAAATAAAACTAGTTATACATATTATTTTACTGCAAGTTTTTCATGAGTTTTTAACTATCCTCCTGTTACTTCTTATAATATGTATAATCCTAAAATAAGAGCAAATACTGAGTTTAGAAGAATAATTGTTAAATAAAAACAAATCTTTACTTATATGAAAAAAGAGATATATTTAATTTAAATATATCTCTTTTATTTTTAATAAAAAATTATGGCTAGATTTAAACCATACTTATTCAAAAGGACATTAAAAAAATATAGATTTGTTATATTTTTTTTGTTTTTATTATTAGTTACTATTTTTTTATGATATAAAAAAATAGATGATATAAATAAACAAGTAGAAGCTAAAAATATTAATTCTTTATTTGAAAAGGATGATTTTAAATCATGTAAAAAAATAAAAGATTTAGATAAAAATAGCATTATTTGAAATAAATATATTTCAAATAATGCTTATGAAAATAAATTAAAAAGATGTTTAAATGATTATGATATAAATAATATTTCATTTAATAAAGATATTTGTTGATTAATTGTGAAAACAGAAAATAAACAAAATTTATATAAATATTTTTTAAAACTTGATGATTTTCAAAATGTTAAAAACAAATGTATCTCAAAATACTTAAATTTAAAATTTTGAGATAATAAATGATTAAATAAAAAGATATTATTTGATGTTGTTTATCCTAAGTATATTAGATATACTGATACCTTAAATGTAGATATATCAATATTTAATAATTCTAATTTAGATAAGAAAATATTTTTAGAATATAGCTCAGCTGAATTATGATTAAAAAAGAAAAGAGTTGAATTAAATATAACTAAAAATAGCTTTAAAAATTACAATTTAGATATAAAAAATACTAAAAAAGAGTGAAATATACATTTAAATATAGATTTTATATGACAAAATGGAGAAAAAATAGAAAGTAAAATCTTAAATATAAATATAGAAAAGACACCAAATTTAACTTTTAATATTTATAAATATTGAAGAACTACAAAAAATAATCTTTTTATAGATTCTGATTTTAAAATAACTAAAGATATTGATAAAGAAAAATCAAAAGTAAATATAAATTTTTATAATAATAGTTTTTTTAAAATTTCTGAGATATTTAAAGATTTAGAAAATAATAAAATAACAACTTCTTTTTATGATATAAATTTATTTAATATTTATTCTGATTTAGAAGTATTATCAGATGATGAATTATCAAAAATATATTTATCAAAAAATATAATAAAAAAACAAAAAGAAAATATATTAAATGATTTAAAAGAATATAAAATAAATACATGATTGTATAGTATTAGAAAGAAAACTAATATAGCAGATTTTTTAATTTCAGCTTATATCTATGTTGATTTAATAAAAAATAATAGAAAAATTCCTGAATTAAATAATTTAAAGAAAAATTTATATTATTATATAACTGATACATCAAATTCTCTTCAAAATAGATTAAATATTATGATGATTTTATCTAAAGTTGATAAAAATATTGATTTAAGATTTATAGATAATAATGATATTAAAAATACTCATGATTTAATTACTTATACATATTCTTTATTTAATACTGGACCAGTTATAAATGATGATTTAATAAAAATAAATATAAGTAAAATAAAAAAACAAATATTTTTATGAACAAGTAAAAAATGATACTTTTCTAGCTATACTGATAAACTTTTATTTTTAAATTTTTTACTGGATTATAATTATTATGATAAAAATTATATATTGAAGTTAACAGATGAAGTAAATAAAAATGATTTTTCTAAATATTATATATCATCATTAGATAAAAATTTAGCAATATCTGCTTTGATAAAAAAATATAAAAATTTAGAAAATAATGATAAAACTAAATATGGTTTTATGGTATGACTAGTTAGAAATACAACTTCAACTTTTTGGTTATGATGAAGATTACCAAGTTATAAAAATTTTTCATATAATTTATCAGATTTGTTAAGTTTACAAGATAATGAGTTAGTTTTTAGAACAAAAAAGATTTTTTTAAAAGATTTAATGGCAAATATTATTTTAAAAAAATCTTTAAAAGATAGTGCAAATATAACTAATTTTAATAAAAATATTTCAATAAAAAGGGAAATATTTAAATTACTTGATTGATGAAAATATGTTTTAAATAATTGACCTTTATTATTGTGAGAAAATTATAAAATAGTTGATAATATTTCTTTTATAGATAAAAGACCTAGAAAAAATATAGTTATAAAAGATTTTTTAGCTTCAAATTTAGAATTTGTAAAAAATATAAAACAAACTCCACAATCAAATTATTTTAATAAAAATAATAATTATTTGGAATATCAATTTGCAAAATATTGGGGGAAAACTATAACTATATCATATTTAGTAAAAGTAAAAAATACTTGAAAATATTTAGATCCATGAATTAAAGCTTATTTGATGTTTGATTGAGAAACTTATTGAACAAGTATTTTAGATTATATAGAATCAAAAAAATAAAAGACTTTATCTTAGATAAAGTCTTTTATTTTTTTCATGTTGTTGGTTTGTAATTGCATAATAAATCTTTCAAGTTTTTGTATTATGTAAATAGTACCAATAAGGAGTTTTTTTACTATTAATAGTTGCAAATATAGTTTCAAAACTAGGATTTCAAATTGGAGTTTTTGGTAATCAAACCATAGTTCTTGTGTTATATTCATTTTTTTCTTTTATATATTTTGAAACAACCATTTTACATTGTTGTGAAGTAAGTTTGTGTGGATAGCAAACAGTTATATCTGCTCAAATAGGCCAAGAATTATTTAATCTTTTTTTGAGTATTCAAGCAACAATAGGTTTATTTATTTTATTTTTTTCTTCTTTTTCTACTATTGATGCTAGTTTTAAAATTTCTTGTATTTTTTCTGGAGAATATTTTTTAAGTATTTTATCATATACTTTTTTTTCAAAATTGTCTAGTTGTTTTATTACTAATTTATTAATTCAGAAATTATTTTCATCAATACTATAAGTATCTGGATATAAATATCATTCAAGAGTATTTAGTTCAGGATAAATAAAATTATAATATTTACTTAAAGCTAAAATTTTTGCTTTATTTGTTATGTATTTTATATATTCTCATGATTTTATTAATCATTTATTTTCCAGGTAACTATCTATATCATAAATATTCCATCATTCTAAAATAGTTATATTTATTTGTTTTATAAGTGCTGGCTTATTTAATTGATTTATTATTTTGGATATATTTGATCATGCTAGTATTTTATATTCTCAGGATTTTAATTCAAAATCAGGTTTATTTTTATTTAGATAAATTTTATAATAAAAACTATTTAAATTCAATTTTTCTGCTAAATCATTAAAAGTTTCTCATTTTTTTATATCTATTATTTTATCAGTTTTTATAATTTCCTTTGTTTTAAAATTTTGATATCAATAGTAAATTATAAATAAGGGTATTATTATAATTAAGATTAATATTTTTAATATTTTGTTCATTTATATTTTTTAAAAAATATTGTTTTGATTTTATTTGTAAAAATAAAAAATTCAAGAAAATATTTTTTATTAATTTTTAGTAAAAAAGTCTAAAAATAATTTGCTTTTTTGGCTATTTTAATATAATTACCTTGTTAGCACTAGCTTAGAATGTGTTTTGGATGGAAAGCTAGGGCATTTTTTGTATTATAAAAATATTTATGAGTGTGTTTTTCTAGAAGAAAATATCATTTGTAATATAAAAAATAGTCTAACAGACTAAAGGAAAATATAAAAAACTATAATTTATAAAAAAATAATCTTTTTTGTAAATTTTAATTCAAAAATTGTTACCTTAGGAAAAACTAAGCTAAAAATTTTATTCATTAAAATTTTCTAAAAAA
This sequence comes from Candidatus Altimarinota bacterium, assembly GCA_027019405.1. Classification (GTDB taxonomy): domain Bacteria; phylum Patescibacteriota; class Gracilibacteria; order BD1-5; family UBA6164; genus JALUWO01. Next base: position 71,050 of record JALUWO010000020.1, read on the forward strand.
TATTTATTTTTATTATTAAAATTTAGTTTTTCAAATTTCCCTAAAAATAATTCAAGATTTAGATTGTGTTTTGAGAGTAATTATTTTTAAAAATATTGTTTTTATATTTTTAATACATAAAGATTTTTTATGGCAAAAAATTCTACAACAAAGTCAAAAGATGTTTGATCTTTGTATGATATAAAAGGAAGACATTACTTTACCAATGATAAAAGTATTGCAGGTATACCTGAGTTACTAGAAGTTCAATTGGATTCTTATAAAGATTTTTTAGATAAAGGACTTGATAAAGTTTTTTCTGATAATTTTCCTATTGAAGACTTTTCTTGAGAAAAAGTAAGTATTTATTATAAGGGATTAAATATTGAAGAACCTAAATATAGTTTAGAGGATTGTAAAAGAAAAAATCTTAACTATGAAGCACCTCTAAAAGTAAGACTTGAGATGCTAAATAAAGAAAGTGGTGAAATAAAAGAACAAGATGTTTATATGGGGGGAATACCTATAATGACTGATATGGCTACTTTTATGGTTAATGGTATTGAAAGAGTTATTGTAAATCAAATCATAAGATCTACAGGTGTGTTTTTTACAAAAGCTGAATGAAAAGTTAGTTTAAAAGTAATTCCTGCTAAAGGGTCTTGGTTTGAAGTTGATATAGAAAAAAAAGGTATCATAAATGTAAAAATTGATAAAAAAAGAAAATTACCAATTTCTGTTTTATTAAGAGCTTTTGGTTTAGAATCAAATGCTGAGATTTTAGATACTTTTAAAGATTTAGGTGATGATATGATTGCTAATCATATTGCTCCAACTTTAGAAAAAGATAAAACTACTAATAGATTAGAAGCTTTACACATTCTATATAAATTATTAAGACCAGGTGATCTAGCTACTGATGAAAGAGTTGAAGAATTATTCAATGTTACATTTAGAGATGAAAAAAGATATGATTTAGGAGAAATTTCTAGATTAAAAATGCAATCAAAACTTGGAATAAAAACTAAATATACAGATGAAGGTGCAAAATTTTTATCACTTGATGATTTAATTACTTCACTTAAATATTATTTAAATTTAGTTCAAGAAAAATCAGGTTATGAAGCTGATGATATTGATCATTTAGCAAACAGAAGAATTAGATCTGTTTGAGAATTGGTTATGGATAAAATAAAAGTTGGTATTGCTAGAATGGAAAGAATAGCAAAAGATAGAATGACTATTGTTGAACTTGATGATGCTACTCCATGAACTTTTATAAATTCTAGACCTATAGTTGCTATTTTAAAGGAATTTTTTGGTAGTTCTCAACTTTCTCAATTTATGGATCAATCAAATCCATTATCAGAAATTGCACATAAGAGAAGAATTACTGCTATGTGACCAGGATGATTAACTAGAGAAAGAGCTTCTTTTGAAGTTAGAGATGTTCATCCAACTCAATATGGTAGAATATGTCCAATTGCTACTCCAGAAGGACCAAATATTTGACTTGTATTACATATGGCAACATATGCAAAAGTAGATAAATATGGTTTTATTATTACTCCTTTTAGAACTGTTAAACATTCAGCTAAAAATAATGGAAAGGATTTAATAAATAAAATTGCTCTTTGAGATATACTTTGAGATGATTGAAAAGTATTAGTTGAAGATAAAGCTTATATTACAGAAGAACAAGCAAAAAAAATAAAAGAAAAAATAAAAGCAAAAGAAGTTGAAGTAAGATGATATTTATGAGATAGCTATGATTATTTTGATGCAGAACAAGAAAAGAAATTAACAATAGCTGAAGCAAATACAAAAATTGATGAGTTTGGTAATTTTGTAAATACAAGAATTTGAGCAAGACAAGAATCAGAACCTACTTTAGCTTATATTAGAGAAATTACTCATATTGATGTTTCTCCAAAACAAATAATGTCTGTTGAAACTTCACTTATTCCATTTTTAGAACATGATGATGCAACAAGAGCAGAAATGGGGTCAAACATGATGAGACAAGCAGTTCCTTTAATTCAACCTGAAGCTCCAATTGTTGGTACAGGTATGGAAAGAATTGTTTGAGAAAGATCTGGTTATGTTATTTTAGCTGAAGATGATTGAGAAGTTATTTGAGTTGATGCAAGACATATTTCAGTTTTATATAAAAATGGTGATAAGAAATTATATGAATTAAAAACATTTAATAGATCAAACCATGATATGATTGTTCATCAAAAACCATTAGTTTCAAGTGGACAAAAAATAAAAAAAGGTGATTTATTATGTGATGGTCATTCTATAGATAATGGTGAATTAGCAGTTTGAAGAAATCTTACTGTAGCATATATGCCTTGGAAAGGTTATAATTTTGAGGATGCAATTATATTATCTTCAAGATTAGTTGAAAGAGATTATTATACTTCTGTTCATATTCATGAATATTCTACTGATGTAAGAGAAACAAAACTTGGGCCTGAGCAAACTACAGATGATATACCAAATGTTTCAACTGCTAGATTAAAAGATTTAGATATTGATGGTATTATTAGAGTTTGAGCAAATGTAACTGGTTGAGATATACTAGTTGGTAAAATTACTCCAAAATGAGAACAAGAATTATCTCCAGAAGAAAGATTATTAAGAGCTATATTTGGTGATAAATCAAAAGATGTAAAAGATTCTTCACTTAGGTTACCTTCAGGACAAGGATGAAAAATTTTAAAAGTAGAAGTTCTTAAAAAAGAAAATTGAGATAATCTTCCAACTTGAGTATTTAAACAAGTAAAAGTTTATGTTGCTTCTCATAGAAAAATTGAAGTATGAGACAAAATGGCAGGTAGGCATGGTAATAAAGGTATTGTATCAAAAATTGTTCCAATTGAAGATATGCCATTTATGGAAGATGGTACTCCAGTAGATATTATTTTAAATCCACTTTGAGTAGTATCAAGAATGAATATTGGGCAAATTTTAGAAACTCATCTTTGAGCTGCTGCTAAAAAATTATGAATAACTGTTGCTACTCCTATTTTAAATTGAGTTTCTGTTGATCAAGTAACTGAACTTATGGAAAAAGCATGATTAGATGATGATGGTAAAGTTCAATTATTTGATGGGGAGACAGGTGAAGCTTTTAAAGAAAGAACAGTTGTTGGACAAAAATATATGTTAAAATTACATCATTTAGTTGAAGAAAAAATACATGCAAGAAATGTATGACCATATTCTATGGTTACTCAACAACCATTATGAGGTAAAGCACAAAATTGAGGTCAAAGATGGTGAGAAATGGAAGTTTGGGCTCTTGAGGCATATGCAGCATCAAATATTTTACAAGAAATGATTACTATTAAATCAGATGATGTAGCAGGTAGAACTCAAGCTTATGAAGCTATTGTTAAAAATGCTCCAATTAAAAAACCAAATATTCCAGAATCATTCAATGTACTTATAAAGGAATTACAAGCTATTTGATTAGATGTTGATTTACTTGATAAAGAAGAACTAGATCAAAAAGATGCAGAGTTAAAAGCTAGGTATGAAGAAATAGTAAAAATTGAAAATGAGGTATTAAATAATGATGAAACTAAAGATAAAAAAGAAGAAAAATAGTAAGTAGAAATATAAAAATTTCTTAAAAAGTATATTAAATTTTAAAATTAATAAAAAAAATTATGTTTGATAAATCATTAGATAATTTTCTAAACGATAAAATAACTGATTTTTCAGAAATAAGTAAAGATATTTGAAGAAATGATGTTACTAAAGGTAAAACTTTGGATAATTTAGCTTGAATTGCTTTATGAGTTACTTCTCCAGAAAAGATTAGAAGTCTTTCTCATGGTAAAGTACTTATCTCTGAGACTATCAATTATAGAACTCAAAAACCAGAAAGAGGTTGATTATTTTGTGAACAAATTTTTGGGCCAAGAAAAAACTATGAATGTGCTTGTGGTAAATATAAAAGAATAAGATATAAAGGTATAGTTTGTGAAAGATGTTGAGTTGAAGTTACAAAAACTACAGCTAGAAGAGAAAGAATGGGACATATTGATTTATATGCACCTGTAGCTCATATATGGTTTATGAAATCTGTTCCTTCTAGAATTGGTTTACTTTTAGATCTTCCTGTAAAAAAACTTGAACAAGTAGTTTATTTTGCAAGTTATATTATAACTGATGTATATGAAGATAAAAGAGATGAATCATTAAAAGAATTGGAAGATAGATATAAAGTTTCAAAAGCAGAAATGCAAAAAGAACTTCAAAGAGAGATAAATGAACTGAAATTAAAAAAAGAAGCTTGAGAATTAAATACAAAGAAATTTGCAGAACAAGAAGCTTTGCTTATGAAAAAACTTGATGATTTAACAGAAGAATTTGAAGAATTGAGAACTAGTTTAAAAAACTTAAAACAAGGTGAAGTTATTTGAGAACTTGAATATAGAGTTTTAAATGAAAAATTTCCACATGTTTTTGATTGAGGAACAGGTGCTGAATATTTAAAAAAATTACTTGAAAGAATAGATCTATCAGATTTTATTAAAGAAAGACAAATTGAATTAAAAACAGCTACTCAAATCAAACAAAAAAAGATTTTACAAAAAATAAAACTTGCTTCAAATCTATTAAAATCATGACAAAAACCTGAATGGTTTATTTTGGAAGCACTTCCAATTTTACCACCAGATTTAAGACCAATGATTCAACTTGATGGTTGAAGATTTGCTTCTTCAGATTTAAATGATCTTTATAGAAGAGTTATAAATAGAAATAATAGACTTAAAAAATTAATAGAACTTTGAGCTCCTGATGTAATCTTGAAAAATGAAAAAAGAATGCTTCAAGAATCAGTTGATATGCTTATAACAGGTGAGACTAGAACAAATAGATCTGGTTTTGTTACAGCAAATAAGAAAAAATTAAAATCTTTAACAGAAGTATTAAAAGGTAAACAAGGTAGATTTAGGCAAAATTTACTTGGTAAGAGAGTTGATTATTCTGCTAGATCTGTAATTGTTGTAGGTCCAGATTTAAAAATTGATGAATGTGGTCTTCCTAAAAAAATGGCATTAATTTTATTTAAACCATTTATTATAGCTAAATTAATAGAAGATTGAGTTGTATATAATGTAAAACATGCTGAAAAACATATAGAAAAAGCATGAAAAGAAGTTTGGGATGCTTTAGATGAAGTAATTGAAGATAAATATGTACTTATGAACAGAGCTCCAACTCTTCACAGACTTTCTGTTCAAGCATTTAGACCAGTTTTAATTGAAGGTAAAGCTATTCAATTACATCCTTTAACTTGTACAGCATTTAATGCAGATTTTGATGGTGATCAAATGGCAGTACATCTACCTATTACTCCAAAGGCACAAGCTGAAGCAAGAGATTTAATGGTTACTTCAAAAAATTTACTTGCTCCTTCAAGTTGAGATCCTATTGTTACTCCTTCTCAAGATATGATTCTTTGAGCATATTATGTTACAACTTCTTTAGAAGGTGAAAAAGGTGAATGACAAGTTTTTTCTTCAATAAAAGATGTAACTTTTGCATATGATGCTTGAGCAATTTCAATGAAATCTCTTATAAAAGTTAGAATAGATTGAGAAATAATTGAAACTACTTATGGTAGATTACTTTTCAATGAAATTGTTCCAAAAGAGTTAGGTTTTGTTAATGAATCATTGAAAAAATGAGCATTAAAAAAATTATTAGCTAGATCTTTTGAAGAATTAGGTTCAGAAAAAACAGCTCATTTTGTTGATGCTATTAAAAACTTTGGTTATAAATATGCAACTATTTCAGGTCTTTCTATTTCAAAAGAAGATATGATTGTTCCAGATAATAAAAATAAGATTTTAGATGAAGCATCAGATAAAGTAAAATTTATTCAGAAAAAAGCTTGGCTTGGATTTTTAACTGAAAATGAAAAGAAAAATCAATCAATTAAAGTTTGGGCAAAAGCAAAAAATGAAATTGAAGCTGAAATAAAAGTAAGTTTTCCTGCAAATAATCATATATTTAACTTTATTGATTCTTGAGCAAGATGAAATCTTTGAAATCTTACTCAATTATGTTGAATGAAAGGGTTAGTTGCATCTACTTCAGGTGATACAATTGAATTACCTATTAAATCAAATTTAAAAGAATGATTTTCTACTCTTGAATATTTTATTGCAACACATGGTTGAAGAAAAGGTAAAGCTGATACTGCATTAAAAACTGCACAATCAGGTTATTTAACAAGAAGACTTGTTGATGCATCTCAAAATATTATTGTAAAAGAAGATGATTGTCATACTGTTCATTATAAAACTGTTAGAAGAAATGAAGAACAATGAGTATTTAATGAATCATTTGCAGATAGATTATTTTCTCATACTGTAGCAACTCCAATAAAAGATTCAAAATGAAATCTTTTAATTGACTCAAATACTATAATAGATAAAGATGTATTAAAAATTATTGAAGATAATAATATAGATGAAGTAAATATAAGATCTGTTCTTACTTGTGAAACTGAAGGTTGAGTTTGTAAAGCATGTTATGGTTTAGATTTAGGTTTAAGTAAAGAAGTTGAAATTGGTACACCAGTTTGAGTTATTGCTGCACAATCTATTTGAGAACCAGGTACACAACTTACCATGAGAACTTTCCATTCAGGTTGAGTTGCTCAAGAAGGTTGAGATATGACTCAAGGTTTAGCTAGAGTTGAAGAACTATTTGAGGCTAGAATACCAAAAGTTGAAGCAGAAATTGTTGATATTGATGGTACTTTATCTATTCATCAAACAGAAGATAAAACTATTGTTACAGTTACAGCTAATGAATTAAAAGAAGAAGAATATTACTATACTTCTAAATTTGAATTAGCAGTAAAAGAATGACAAGAAGTAAAAGCAAAACAAATTATTGCTAGAAATAAAGCTGAAAAACAAAGATTAACTACAGCATTTCCATGAATAGTTAAAAAAATTGATAATTGAGTTATTGTTATAAAAGATAAAGAACCTAGAAGTTATGAATATACTTTTGATTTAGGTAAAAATATTTTACTTGAAGATGGATCTCAAGTTCATGCTTGAGATAAAATAACTATAGGTTATCTAAATATTTGAAAACTTATGCAAGTTGCTTGAGTTGTAAAAGCTGAACAATATATTGTTGATGAAATTAAATCTATTTATTCTTCTCAAGGTCAAACAGTTAATTCTAAACATATTGAACTTGTTACAAGACAAATGTTTTCTAGAGTAAGAGTTTTAGATAAATGAGATACAGAATTTTTCCCTTGAGATATAGTTGATATTATTAGATTTAAATCTGAAAATGATAAATTAATTAAAGAAGGTAAAAAACCAGGTATTGCTGAAAGATTACTTCTTTGAATAACTAAAATATCACTTTATACTGAATCATGGTTATCTGCTGCATCTTTCCAAGAAACAGTTAGAGTATTAGTTGAAGGATCTGTTTCAGCTAAAATTGATAAATTAAAAGAATTAAAAGAAAATGTAATTATTGGTAGATTAATCCCAGCAGGTAAACAATATAGAAAACTTGTTTGATTAGAAACTGAGCAAGATAATTTAGAAGAAGAATATTTTGATGTTACAGAAGTAGAAGAAGATATTTCTGCAAGAAAATTAGAAGAATTAAATGAAAAAGTAGAACATGAAAGTGATTTTTAATTATTTTGAAAAATAGTAAGAGTAAAAAACTCTTACTATTTTTTTTTATTTGACTTTTATAATATATTTATATATACTTTTATATATATAATAATCTATAATATAAGAAATATGGTAACTAAATTAATGACAAATATAGATTCTTATTTTTATAATTTTATTGATAAAGAATCAAAGGAAAATAAAATTTCAAAAAGAGAAGTTTTAGAAAAAGTTATTTCTGAATATATTGAAAATAGAAAAAAAGAAAAATTGGAAAAATCATATATGAATATGTGAAATGATGAAGAATATTTAACTGAGATGAAAAATAATTCAAAATATTTAGGTAATTTATAAAAATAATGAATAAATTTGATATAATTTTGGTTGATTTAAATCCTGTAAAGGGAAGTGAACAATCTTGAATAAGACCTTGTATTATAATTCAAAATAATTTTGCAAATAAATATGCAAAAACATTTGTAATTGCAATTTTATTTTCAGTAATAAAAGATTATCCACATACTTTGATTATTGAAAAATCAGATAAAAATTGATTAGAAATAAAATCAAGAATTGATTTATTACAAATAAGAACAATTGATGAGACTAGAATATTAAAAAAGTATTGAGAACTTGATTATAAATATAGAGATATTTTAGATGAAAAAATAAAAATTTCATTTTGATTATTATAAAAAAACTAAAAAGCTCTCCAATTTGGAGAGCTTTTTAGTTTTAAGGTTTTATAAATCATTAAGCATTTGTAATACTTCATCAGCATCATCTTTTTCACTGCTTTCAGCTTTTGCAATTTTCTTTTTAGAATCTTTCATTTGGAATTCTTGCCATTCTATAAGATGTTTTTCATTTAGATTTTTTATTTCATCTTGATATTTTGTTTCAAGTTCTTCAAGTTTTCTTCTTTCAGTATCTAGAATATTAAATAATCTATCAATTTGATCATCTGTCATTGAAGGCATTATATCAAACCAATATTGTCTTTCATCATCATCCATTGATTCAGTTAAAAGAATCATTTTGATTAATTCAGGAAATTTTAATTGTACTTCTTCATCAACTTGAAAAGTTTTTCCATTTTGTTTTATTTCAGCCATTTTATTTTTAATAAAAATATAAAAATTTTAAAAAATTATTTTGTATAAACTTTTTAAATTTAAATTACATTTACATTATATCAAACTATTTAAAAATTTGCAAAAAAAAAATAACAAATATAATAAAATAAAGTATTTTAATATATTATTATAAATAAATTTATGTCTTTATCTTTTTTATATATTTGATTATATTCTTTATTGTTAGTTGTTTTATGGTGATTTTTTATAATTATAAGAATCCATGCTATAAAATTCAAAAATTTTCAAACAAAAATAATTACTTCTCTTAAATGATTATGTTTTATTTTAATCTTTCTAAGTTTAGCTTGATATATTATTCTATTTATGATTATTAATTGAGCTGGAGTTAGAAAAATTGATAAAATTGATAAGGTTAAAAGTCCTACAGATATAAATTCAACTGTCAATTCCTTACAAGAAGAAGTTTATTAATTTAATATTTAAATATATATTATGAGTTCAATTTTTACAAAAATTTTAAACAAAGAGATTCCTTCAGAAATAGTTTATGAAGATGAAGAAATTTTTGTTATAAAAGATATTAATCCTAAAGCAAAAATTCATTTACTTATAATTCCTAAAAAGGAAATACCTACAATAAATGATTTACAAAAAGAAGATAAAGAATTATTAGCAAATATGTTTTTTGTTGCAAAAAAGTTAGCAAAAGATTTAAATGTTGAGGAGTGATATCAATTACATTTTAATGTATGAGCTAAATGATGACAAGAAGTTATGCATATTCATTTACATTTTACTTCAGATTTATAATATATAAAAAAATAAAAATATGGATTTTGAAAATTTAAATAATAAAAAACTTATATTTATTATAACTGGTTTTGTATTAGTTATTTTGATATGAGTTATGTTTTTAACACTATGATCATCAAATAAAGGTGTTAAATCATCTAAAACTTGAGATTTAACTATATGGTCAGTTTGAGATGATAAGGATAAATTATATAACTTTGTTCAAGATTTTAAAAAGGATACTAAAAGAAAAAGCTTAGTTATAAATGTTGAAAATTTTGACTCTTGGGAAGATTATGATTTAGCTTTATCTTCAGCTATTATTTCTTGAAAAGCTCCAGATATATTTGTTTTACCTTCTTGAGAGAAATCTTTTTTAGATAATCAAGTATTAGCATTGGATCCAACAAAATTTGATCCAGATACATTTAGAAAAGATTATAAAGAATTTATATGAGATAAATTAATTGATTCTGTTATAATAGATGAAAAAACTAAAAAGAAAAAGGATTTTGTTCTTTGAATTCCTATTTGATATGAAACTTTATGAATATATTATAATAGATTTAAAGGTATACAAGCATCTGATTTTAAATCTTGGGCAGCTTTAAATAAAAGAATTCAAGTTTTAAAAGATAGAAATCCATCAATTATTCCATTATGACTTTGAAGAGGGAAGACAGTTTTGCATTCTTGAGATATTATAACTCAATTTTTAATGCTTGAATGAATAACTTCTGTTAATAATGCTGATGAAGCAAAAATAAAATCAGCATTTAGTACATATTTTATGTATGCAGATTCAAAAGTAAATTGATATGATCAGAAAGATGATTTTATGAAGATTCAAAATAAAAATAATTTTGATTTATTTTCAAGATGAGATATTGCAATGCTTGCTTGATTTCCTAGAGATTTATATAAAATAGATAAAAATTGATTTAGAAAACCATGATTATATGTTCAACCATTTCCTGGTTATTTTGATTGATCATGAAAAAGTTTTGCAAAATTTAAGTATTTTGTTGTAAATAAAGATAGTAAAAATATTTCAGATGCTATGTGATTTATGGAATATATAAATTCTGATTCTTGAGCAAGTAAATATTTAAAAACTTTTCCATATTACCTTCCTGCAAAGATATCTTTAGAACAAGACTTTTTAGATTCAAAAATAATTGACTGATATAATATAAAATTGAAAGATTTTGATAATCAAAACTTAGAAAAATCTAGTTTTGATAAAAAAGTAAAAAGTTTTTATGATAAAGGTATTACAAATGTTTTAGATGAAAAAAGTGGTTATATAAATAGTTTTATGCATTTAAAAACTCAATTGATTTGTGACTTTAAAAAAATAGTTTTACTTGAAAATTTATCTTGAAATTGTAATAAATAATGCAAATATATATACATATACCATTTTGTGAATTGAAGTGCAAATATTGTAGATTTGCAAGTATATGACAATCTCAAAACTTACATATTAATAAATATGTAAGTTTTTTATGTAAGGAGATAGAGAGGGTACCGGTACCCTTTAAAACCTTTAAAGAAGTTATTTCAACAATTTATTTTGGTTGATGAACTCCTAGTGTTTTAAGTGAAGAAAATTTTAAACAAATTTTTAAAGCTTTAAGACAAAAATTTATTTTTTCAAAAGATATTGAAATAACTATAGAATCTACACCAAATAATATTACACAAAAAAATTTAGAGATTTGGCAATCTTTATGAATAAATAGAATTTCAATTTGAATCCAGACTTTAAATTATAAAAGTTTAAAAGAAATAAATAGATGAAATAAATGAGATATAGAAAAAGCTTTGGGAATTTTAAATTCTCATTCTAAATCAATAAGTTCTCATCCTAACTTTTTCCTGAAGGATGGAGAACAAAGACAAAATAATTTAAATATAAATTTAGATTTTATTATTTGATTACCTTATGTAAAAAAGTGAGAGATTTTAGAAAATATAAAATATGTTTTAGAAAAATATGATTTTATAAAACATATATCTGTTTATATGCTGGAAGAGTATTATAGTCCTGATAAAGTAATTGAAACAAAATTTGATAATATAATTTATCCAAAAGATTGGAAAAATCTTTGAATTAAAGATGAAGATTATTTAGAAGAGTATTTAAATATAAAAAAATATTTATTAGAAAAATGATTTGTAAATTATGAGATTTCAAATTTTGCAAAGGTAAGTCCTCTCCCTACCCCTCTCCTAAAGGAGAGGGAACAAGGGCAAGAGTATAGTGATTATAGGTGTAGGCATAATATGTGATATTGGGAACATAAAGAAGTTTTGGGATTTTGAATGGGGGCTTATTGATTGAAAAAAATAGAAATAGGTACCGGTATCCATTTTATACAAGATGGGTACCGGTACCTAAGGTATGCAAATGCTGATAATTTTAAAGATTATTATGAGCAAAAAAAGATTTTTGAGGAAAAATTAAGTCAAGATGATATTTTTATAGAAAAATTAATGTTTGGTCTTAGAACAAATTGATTAGAAAAAGAAATTTATGAAAAATTGGATAAAAATAAAATAAATTATTTTATAGAAAATTGATATTTAAAAGAAAAATCAGATAAAATTATGTTATCTGATAAATGAGTTTTAGTTTTGGATTATATTTTAACAGAAATTTTATAAAAAAGTAAAGCTATAGATAAAAATCTATAGCTTATAAAAACTTAGTACACTCTACTTTTTGGAACATTAATCCCATTTCTCCCAAGTAGTTGCAGATGAATCTTATTGACTTTCAGATAAGGAAATTTTTCTAAAAGTGAATCAAACTCATTTTGAGAAACTCTTGCTCTTGAAATTTGTGCTCCTGTAAAGCATACTGTTTGTCTTGTTGATGGCATTTTACCACCTCCATATTTTGGTACTCTATAAAGGATTTAATTAAGCCATAATTAAATATTTGCTTAACAACCTAAATAGGCAAGATATATAATAACAAACTTAAGTTTGTTTGTCAAAAAAAATCTCATTATTAATGAGATTTTTTTATTTAGCAGATAATTCTTCTTTTAAATGTTTAAATAAGTTGTTGATTAAATCATCAAGATTTTCATAATCTTCTCTTTCAAAAACAAATTGATCTCTATCTAAATCAGCAATTAATTTACCATTGAATAAATCTTTTTTATTTTTTTCAAGTTTTAACTCAATTTTTCCTTCAGCATCTGCTTTATCTTCATATTTTTTTAGATATGCTGAAACTTTTGTGTTTAAATTAGTTTCTACTAATCTATCAACAACTTCTTTATCATTTTCCATTTCTTCATTTAAGTGTATTTGTACTTTTAATTCCATAATATATTATTATTTAATAAATATTTTCTTAAAAAGCATAAAAGATTGATAACTTTTTAAGATTATAATTATTTTATCATATTAGATTTTAAAATCAAGAAAAAAGACTATTTTTTTTATTTTTGTTTATTTTTAGAAAAAAACACATAAAAAATTCTTGATTTAGAAGCTAAAAATCATATTATTAATAAAATTAAAAAATTAAATTATAATTATAAAGAAATGACAAAATATATACCAACTATATGACTTGAAGTGCACATGAGAATAAAATCAAAAACAAAAATGTTTTGTTCTTGTAAAAATGCAGTAGAATTAGCTTCAGAACCAAATATGAATGTTTGTCCTGTTTGTATGTGATTTCCTGGAATGCTTCCAGCTTTGAATAAAGAAGTTGTGAGATTATGACTTATTTGAGGTATGGCTATGAATTGTGAAGTGAATAAAATTTCAAGATTTGATAGGAAAACATATTTTTATCCAGATAATCCAAATGCTTATCAAATAACTCAATTGTATGAACCAATAGTTTGAATTGGTAGTGTAAAGACAATAGTAGATTGAGAAATAAGAGAATTTTGAATACATCATATGCATCTAGAAAATGATGCTTGAAAATTAACTCATGCATGAAATACTACTCTTTGTGATTATAATAGAGCTTGAAGTCCATTAATGGAAATTGTTACTGATCCAGTTTTTCATACAAAAGAAGAAGTTATGGAATTTTTAAAAGAACTTCAAAAAATAATGAGAGCAGCTTGAGTATCTGATGCAGACATGGAAAAAGGGCAAATGAGAGCTGATGTAAATATTTCAATAGCTCCAGAGTGAGCTAAAGAATGGGGGACAAGAACTGAAACTAAAAATGTAAATTCTTTTTCAGCTATTTGAAGAGTTATAGATCATGAAGTAAAAAGACAGAAAAAGATTATAGAAAAAGGTTGAGTAATTGATCAAGAAACTAGATGATGGAATGATGATACAGGTACATCAGTAACTCAAAGGTCTAAAGAAGATGCTATGGATTATAGATATTTTCCAGAACCAGATTTACTCCCAGTAGAACTTGATAATGAGTTTATAGAGGAAGCTAGAAAACAAATTCCAGAACTTCCAATAGAAAAAAGAATAAGATATCTTAATGACTTCAAACTTTCAGATGATGATGCAAGATTGTTAACTACTCAAAGGGATTTAAGTGAATATTTTGATGAACTTGTTAAGTTGACAAATGATGCAAAAAAATCTTGTAGTTATATTACAACAGTTTTACTTGCTTTGATGAAAGAAGATGAAGAAATAAAACATTTAAGTGATTTAAAATTTGATATAAAAGAACTTGCAAAAGTCATAGAACTTGTAAATAAAGATGAACTTTCTTCAACTAATTCAAAACAAGTTATAGAAGAATTATTTAATAATTGATGAGAAACAGATATAATAGTTGATGAAAATAATCTAAGACAGAAAAATGACTTATGAGCATTAGAATCTATTGTAGATGAAGTTATAGCTAATAATGTAAAACAAGTAGAAGATTATAAGGCTTGAAATCAAAATATTTTTGGTTATTTTGTGGGGCAATGTATGAAAGCTTCAAAATGACAATGAAATCCAAAAATATTTAATGAAATATTAAGAAAAAAATTAGGATAAAAAATAAGAGACTAAAAATCTCTTATTTTTTTGCTTATGATTTAAAAATATGATATTATGTATTTAGTTTATTGAATTTAGTTTATTTAAAACTAATAATACTTATTATAAAATATAAATACAAATATATGTTTTTAAGGAGATTTTCAAATATTTTTAGAAAGAATACAAAAAAAATACTTAGCTATATTTTTTTATCAGCTATGTTTTTTATGTTTTCATGATGAATAAATATATCAAATATTTCAAACTACAATCAAAATACTAATTCAAATCTAGAAACTTTAAATTTAGAAATATCTTTTGATTCATATAAGGTTTATGCTACAGATAGATTTTCTTCTCCAACATTAATATCTGCATTATGAATTAATTCTTCAACTCCACAAACTAAAACTTCACAAGCTAAAACTCCACAAACTAATCCACAAACTAATGATTCTTGAACTAATAAGGATTTTGTAAAATGGGCTAAAATATGGAATTGAGTTGTTGCTTGAATAAGTGCAATATTATGAGTATGAATATATTTAGCTACCTTATTGCTTGATCCATGATTTACAAGTTGAACATCATTTTGAATAAATACTAAGTTACATGCAATATGGATTTTAGTTTCAAATGTAGTTTATTTTATATTTGCTTTTCTTTTGATATGGATAGCTTTTATGAATATCATATGAAAATGAGATAAATGGGAACTTAAACAAGCTATGCCAAAATTTATAGTATGAGTACTAATTGTTCCATTTTCTTGGTTTTTTGTAAATCTTGTAGTAAGTCTTGCAAATATATTAACTTTTTCAGCTTTGGCTTTACCTGGAGATACTTTTTCTTGATATGAAACTGTTTTAAATAAAATACCTATTCCAACAACTTGTACATTGGATTTACATGAGTGAGCAAAAGAATGGTTAAAATGTGATCCTAAAATGACTAAAGATGGAGGAACACCAGATAATAATTTATGACAAATAACACATAATTCAGTATTTTGATTATTAATGAATTATTCTTATTGATTATTACATGTTGATACTTTACCAACAATAGATACAAATAATATTGCAACCTGAGTTATAAAATCTGTTGAGGATATGATTAGATATTTATTATTTAGTTGAATATTTATACTTGTTTATGGTATATTGATAATAACATTAATTATAGTATTAATTGTTAGAGCTGTATGGCTCTGGATTTATCTGGCTTTATCCCCACTTTTTTGACTTGCATATTTTTTCTGAAAAGATTGAGGTGGTGATTTAATGAAAAAATTTAATGTATCAGAGTTTA
Source organism: Candidatus Altimarinota bacterium (assembly GCA_027019405.1). GTDB lineage: Bacteria > Patescibacteriota > Gracilibacteria > BD1-5 > UBA6164 > JALUWO01. The sequence goes on from JALUWO010000020.1 coordinate 86,909, forward strand.
TCTGACTTGCTATGGTTCCTGTTTATACAGTTTTAGCTTTGTCATTTTGATTTTTATTTTTACATATGACAATGACTTGAATGACTGCTAAATCTTCAGGTACAAGTAGTCAATCTAATATGAAGATAGATAAAAATGGTATAAATATTGATTTATGAAATGGTCATAATAGTAAATTAATTGTAAAATGATGATGAGCTTTTGCAAATTTATTAGTTGATTGAAAAAGTGCTTTTAAAGCTGTTTGAGATATTTGAGATAGTCAATTATGATTTGTAGGAACAATTTTTATGAATATATTCTGAGTAGTAGTTTTTCGGATTGCTATTATGGCAGCATTACAAGCTAGTACTATAACTAAAGCAATTGTTGCACCAATCAAACAATTTGGTGATTCAGTATGATCACTTGTTTCCAAAGCACCAACTTATGCTCCTGTGTTTGGAGGACAAAGTATGCAAAGTATGTCAAATATAGCTAGTAGTGCACAAACATATTATACTAGTACTCTGCCTTCAAAATCAGCATCAAAATTTATGTGAGACCATAATTTATTTTGAAATAAATGAGAATTAACATCTGCTATTGCTGATTTAAAACAAGTAGTTTCATGAAATAAGACAGTAAATCAAGATATTTTAGATAAAGCAAATGAAGCAATGAAGAAAGCTTGAAATGCAAATAATGCTCGGCAACAAAAAGATTTGGTTTGACAATTAAAAATAATAGCTGGAAGGCTAGATGTAAGTAAGAATATAATAGAAAATTGATGAAAGAATAAAGATTGATATCTTAAGTTATTGAAAGCAATTGATCTTAAGGTTGAAAATTGAAATTGAAGATATTGAGAAGATTTTTTGAAGAATTTTAAGGCACAAAATAATTGATGAGCATATCCAGAAGGCTCATATAATGCAACTTATAATGCAAAAAGTCCACAAGATATATCTGTTAGTCCAAAAATAGAACAGGTTTCTAAGAATTATGATTTATCAACATGAAATTGAAGAATAAATATATGAAATAATACTATAAATGTAAAAGTTGATGAAAATTGAAATGTTACTTGAATTATTAAATCAGATGAAGATAGTTTTGCTAAATATATTATAAAAAATATTCATTCAGAAAATGCATTAAAAGATTTTATGGGTGAAGTTAATATAAATGATACTATACTTTATAAAGCAATTGAAGATTATTTATATAAAGATAAAAAATGAAATATATATTATGTTCAAAATTCTAAAATAGCTTCTGGATTAGGTTATGAAAAAGCTAGTATAGATGATTTTAAAAATAAGATTTGAAAAAAGAAATAAAAAAACAGGCAAAGCCTGTTTTTTTATTTTTTATTTTTTATTTTTTTTACCCCCAGGATTTGTAATTAAGTTTAAATCCTCATTCCTAGCCCCTCTCCTGAAAGAGAGGGGGATTTATTTGCAAAAAATTATGAAAATATTATAATTAGTTAAGATTAAAATATAATTTTGAAATTATGACATCAATTAGATTAGAAATTTCTGAAGAAATAAGAAAAAAACTTTGATTATGAGAGGTAGTTTCATATGAAAATTTAATAGTAAAAACTATTTGAAGAGAATATATTTCACCAGATTTAAATTTTATTAACTATTCTGATATGTCTGAAAAACATAAAAAAGAGTTTGATAAATTAGAGAATATTAATAAGGATGATTTATTAAATATATAATTATGTTAAAAATAAATAATATATTTGAAACTAAATGAGTTTTTGAATTTCTTGAAAAAAGGTGATTAATAAATCAGTATAAAAAATCAAAATCATATATTTTAGCCTGAATTTATTGAAAAACTGACTTAAAAATCAGAAAACCAAAAGAAAAGTGAGAATATAGTTTTAGAATAAATAAACAATTTAGGGCTTTTGGAAAAATAGATAATTGAGATTTAATAATTTATATTATTGATAATCATCAAAATTTTTAAAAAAAGAAATAAATATAAATAACCCCAGGATTTAGTTACTTAAATTAAAACACAATCCTGGGGTTGTTTAATTAAGTTTTCTAGTTTCAAGTCCTCATCCCTAGCCTAAGGTCTTCACCCCTAGCCCCTCTCATTCAGGAGAGGGGGATTTTAAAGTTAGTTTGATTTCTTGGGGATTTTGGGTAGAATGTAGTAGATTAATTTTTAAATAAATCAATTATGTTAACAAAAGAAAATATAGAAAAATTAAAAGAAGAATGATATGCTTCTAAGGATATAGAAAACATTATCAAATGATTAGAAGAATTGAAAAAATGAAATACTTTATCAGAATTTTGCTCTTCAGTTTATTCTGAAATAAATAATTCTTTAAAGAAAAAAGAATGTATAGTGTAAAGTATTCAAAAAATAGCAAGATTAAATTTACTTGAAATACAAAGATTTATAGCACAATGTAATTTATATTTCCATCAAAAACTCTTCCAACTCCACAATCTTAACTTCATCATACTGTAATTTTTTAATTCACAAATTTTCTATACTATTAACTATTAGATACCTAGAAATATTTTCATCTATATTTTCTCATGATTTTGATAGAGTAGGGAAGTAAGGAATTTTATTTAGTTTATTTATTTCTTTTTTAAGTTCTTGTTTACTTTCAGCTTTTGATATATGTAAATATATTTTTTCTATTTTTTTTCTATTTTTTTCTTCTACAAAATCTTTTTTCTTTGCATAAAAATTGAATTCAAATTTTCAATTTATTCCTGATTTTATTTTATATCAAGTTTTATCAAGTTCATTAAAAACTATATTTTCTATTGCTACTTGCTTTTTTGTGCTGAAATAATTGAAACTATTTCTTATTCATAAATCTGAAAAATAGTATTTTGCCTTTGCTTTTATAGTTTTTTCTTTTTTAAAATCATAACTATAAACTCTTTTTATAAGTTTTGAATTTAGTAAGAAATCAATGTATTCTATTATTGTTATAAGTGATATTTTTATATTATTACTTATATCTCTATGCAATTCTCTTAAAGTTATTTTTTTGTTTAATAATGATAAAAATGTAATAGTTTGATTTAATAAAAATATATTTTTAATTGAATAGATTTCAATTAAATCTTTTAAAATAATTTGATTTTTTTGATTTTCTAGTAAGTTGATTTTTATTTTTTTATTGTTTATAAGGATTGTATTTTCATTGTCTCAAAAAATTAAAAAATCATTTATATTATAATTATTTTCAAGTTTTTGTTTTATTTTATAATATCTAGGATTTTTTATTTCTATTTTTGGTTTTGAAGGGATAGATATATTATTATCTATTATAATTATTTTATATCAACTTTTATAAAATTTTGATATAAAAATTTTTATATTATCTATCTTTGATATATTTTCCAAAACTATATAATCAGCTTTTGAATATGTTAGAGTAAATTCTTTTATTAAACTAGTTAATTCTATATCAGATTTTATTTTATTGTTAAAATCTAGATTTTTGTTAAAGTAAAAGATATTATTTTGTGAATTATTTATACTTAAGTTTATATATGAAGTTTTATTTATAGAGTTTAATCAATTTATAGTTATAAGTTTTTCTTTTTTTATAGAAGTTTTTATATTATTTATAGTTTCATTGTTATAAAAAAAGGATTCTGAGTTATTAAAAAAAGAATTATTTATTTTTAGTATTTCTTGCATATTTGTATAATTTATATATTACAAAAATATTATAAAATACACTTTATTTATTTTATTTAAAAAGTAAAGTAAAAATAAATTTGATTTAATGTAAATATTTATATTATTATAAGCAATAAAAAAAGACTCCCTTTAGTTAGGGAGCTTATAATAAAAGCTAAGGAGTAATGGTGGCTCCATTTGTTAGCCCAGAGATTTTTTCTCCTCCTACATTATATCATATGTTGTAGCATAGATTATATTGTAGTAAGAGAGATTATTTTATTTTAAAAGTCAATAAAAAATGTCAGTTGATTATAATAAATTTGCAAAAACTTTTTCTAAATCAAGAAAAAATATGAAATGGGAAGAAATAGATTATTTTATATCTTTCCTAGATTCTAAAATAGATATATCAATCTTGGATATTTGATGTGGGAATTGAAGATTTTTGTGAGTTTTAAAAGATAAAAGTATAGATACAAAAAATTATTTATGAGTTGATTTATCAGACTGACTTTTGCAAGAGGCAAAAAATATCTATACTGAAAATAATTTTTTGCAGCTAAATATGTTAGATTTAGATAAAATCCCCCTATCTAAATCTTTCCCCCCAAGGGAGAAAGACTTATTTGATTATATATTTTTTATAGCTAGTTTTCATCATTTAGATAATTTAAAAGATAGGTTTAAAGTATTAAAAAAAGCAAAAAAATTATTAAAAAATAGTTGAAAAATTTTTATGACAAATTGGGCCTTAAATAGTGAACTAAATAATAAAAAATATAAAAATTCTATAATTTCTTGAACTGATAATAAATTTTGAAGTTTAGATTATAATATAAAAATATGAGAATATAATAGATATTATCATTGTTTCAGTTTAGATGAATTAAGTTATTTATTTGAAGAAGTTTGATTTGAGGTAATTGAAAATAAATTATTTGAAAACAATAGGAATTTTATTTCTATTATACAAAAAAAATGAGATTAAAATCTCATTTTTTTATTGTGCAAAATCAGTTACAGCATAAGGAACACCATAATTATCTTGATTACTATCATTATTTTCTTCACTTCAATTTGTTAGTCAGATTAATGTATTTGGACATTTATCTGCATCTTCATAACAAGATTGTTTATCATAATCTCAAACAATTTTTGTTATATATTTATCACTTCATTGTTTTTTTATAGTAAATGCTATATTGTAAGCATTTGCTTGATAGTTTGAATTCCAATCTCAATCTCATTTATTTTTTTTGTATGTAGCATATACATATCTACCAATTCATAAATCAATCATTTTTCAGATTTTTCAACCTCATATATCATTTACTTTTATATCTCATACTTCTGGATCATATAAATCTTTTGTAAGGTATTTTTTAGTTAATGTTGCTTGAGATATTATTCATTTAGCTCAGATTTGTCTTTTATGAGTTCAACTAGCCCATGCTCATGTTCAATATACTCTACCTCATCATACAGAGCTAGATTTAACTGTTGCTATTTCTTCTCAGTTCATAGTAACAATTATTTTATTTGAAGGAGTTGCTGTAGATCAAGTATCATATCACCATAGATTTGTTGAAGATTTTTCTGGAGATGTAGCAGGATAACTTCATTTATCAGCTTTATATTGTTGTAGAGAAGTTTCAATTGTAGATACATCTTGTATTTTTCTTCAAGCTACAGCTTTATCAACAGCTCATCAGAAATTTTGGTAAGCTACAACAGATATAATAGAAAGTATTGTAATAACAACTAGCAGTTCTACTAGAGTAAATGCTTTATTTTTTGTTAATTTCATATATTTAAAAATTAGAAATAATATATATAATTTTATATTATTTATTTTTTTAAAATAAACAAGAAAATTTTTGAAAATAAAAGCTTTAATTGTATAATGAATTAAAATTATTTATTTTACAATAAAATATGTGAGAAAATAAACAAGAAATAAAAGAATATGATTATTCTATACTTGAGAAAAAGATATGTTCTATTATTGATAAGGTTCAAAAATACATGACTTATTATGATAGAGATTATATAAAAAAAGAAATTTTTAAAGCTTATAATTATGCAAAAGAAGCTCATAAAAATCAAAAAAGATTATCAGGAGATCCATACATAATTCATCCTGTTGAGGCAACTTTATATTTGATGAAACTAAAACCAGATATTTTTACTATTCAAGCTTGTTTATTGCATGATGTAATAGAAGATACACCCAAAACAGCAGAAGATATAGAAAAAGATTTTTGAGAAACTGTTGCTTTTTTATGTGAATGAATGGAAAAATTATCAAAAGTAAGATATTCTTGAGAAGATAGGACTATTGGAAGTTTGAGAAAGATGTTTATTGCTATGGCAGAAGATTTAAGGGTTGTTTTTATAAAACTTGCAGATAGATTGCATAATATGAGAACTCTTAAATTTCATCCAAATCAAGAAAAAAGGGAAAGAATTGCTCTTGAAACTTTAAATATATATGCTCCTATTGCTGATAGATTAGGTCTTTATGAATTTAAAAATGCTTTAGAGGAAGAATGTTTTAAAATTCTTGAACCAGAGGATTATGAAAAAATAAAAAATGAATTAGCAGAATTGAAGCCTTCTATGGAATCATTTTTGAAAAATGCAGAATCTGAAATTGAAAAATTATTAAAAGAGTGATGAATAAAAAATTATGAAGTTGATTTTAGAGTAAAGTCAGTTTATTCTATTTATAAAAAAATGCAGAAAAAATGACTTGATTCAATAAAAACACTTTATGATTTGTTTGGTATTAGAGTTATAGTTGAAGATGAAACTACTTGTTATAGAGTTTTATGAATGATACATAAAAATTGGACTCCTTTACCTAAAAGATTTAAAGATTATATTGCATTACCAAAATTAAATTGATATAAATCATTGCATACTACAGTTATTTGATTATTGAAAGATTTTAGAAAGCAACCAACTGAAATTCAGATAAAAACTTATGAAATGAAAGAATATTCTGATATATGAGTAGCTGCTCATTTTGAATATAAAGAAAGATGATCAAAAGTTGCACAAGATATAAATTGGGTAAAAGAATTGAAAGAGTTAACTGAAAGTATGGAAAATAATGAATTTGAAAATTCATTAAAAATTGATGTTTTTAAAGATAGAATCTTTGTTTTTACTCCAAAATGAGAATTAATTAATCTTCCAGCTAGTTCTACTCCTATTGATTTTGCATATTATGTACATAGTGACTTATGAGATCATATAAGTATAGCTAAAATAAATTGAGTAGTTAGAACATTAGATAAGGAATTGCATAATTGAGATATTATAGAGATAATAACTGATAAAAATAAAAAACCTAATCCTTTTCGGTTATCTTTTATAAAAACAGCAAAAGCAAGACATAGAATTAAATCATTTTTGAAAAAAGAAAATAAAGAATTATATAGAGATAGATGAAAAGAAATACTTAATAAATATTTAGAAAAATCTTGATTACCTATACTTGATAAAGATTTATCAGTTTTGAAAAGGTTGGATGGTAGAGAGTATAATATGGAAGAAAGATGGCAGATCTTAGAACAAATAGGGAATTTTTCAACTACTGCATCTTCTGTTTTTAAAAGGATTTTAAAATCAACTCCAAGTCTTTGAGATAAACTTGAATGAGAATCTTCTTCAATGTTTAAAAAAATTCTTAATACATTTAAATTTAGTAATGATTCTAAAAAAGAAAATAAAAAAATAATCAAAGATGATAAAAAAGAAGATAAAAAACAAAAAATAGTTATTTGATGAGAAGATGAACTTCCTTATAGATTATGAAATTGTATTAAATCTAAAATCCCAAAACAAATTGTTGCTCATATAAATAATAAATGAGTTATAACAATTCATAGAAGAGATTGTGAAACATTAAAAGAAGTAAATAAAGATAGATTACTTTCTGCTTATCTAGATTGAACACAATGAGATTTTCTAGAAGTTAGTATAGTTTTTACTGTCTTAAATAGAAAATGAATATTAAAAGAAATTTCAGATATATTATATGTTATGGATATAAACATAGAAGAAATTAATTTTAAGAAGTTATCAAAAAATAAATGAGATATAAGTTTTATATTAAATATTCCTGATTATGATTATTTAATAATTGATAGAATGATAGATAGAATGAAAAATAATTTAAAATCAAATTTATTGTGAGTTAAAGTAAAACATTTAAATGAAAAATAAGATGAACTTAAGTTCATCTTATTTTTTTATAATAAAAAAACTCTTAAATTTTTAAGAGTTTTTAATTGGATTATTTTCTGATATTTAATTTTTTTAAGATTTCTGCATGTTTTGCAGGATCTTTTTTCTTTAAATATGAAAGCATTTTTCTTCTTTTTACAACCATAAGCATAATACCTCTTCTTGAGTGGTTATCTTTTTTATGTTCTTGTAAATGATTTTTTAAATTTTCAATTTCAGCTGTTAGAATAGCTATTTGTGCTTCTGGAGCACCAGAATTTCCTTTACCAGCAAATTCTTCAATTAATTTCTTTTTTTCTTCTTTTGTAACTGCCATAATGTATTTTAATTATGTAAATAATATAAATCAAAACCGGAAAATACACCAGTAATGTATAAATAGTATATTAATTTTATTAAAAATACAAATAAAAATTTGTTAAAATTTAAAAATGTTTATTATTGTTTATATATTTTTTTATATTTATTGATGATAAAGTTTAAAAAATTTTATTTTGAAAAATTTGAGTTTGATAAAAAAACTTTTATTGCAAGTTTTTTTTATAGTTTTGACCAAAAAGAATTTTTTGAAGAAAAGATAGATTTTTCTTCAAACTTTTTTAAGTTAAGAGAAAAAATAAATTATAAAATAGTAGAAAATATTTTATTTCATATACATATTGCTTTATGAATTAGTTATTATAAACTGTACCCAACAAGTGATTTAATTATAAAATCAGGTTTTTTAGAAAAAGATGATATAGATTTTTGGAAAAAATTTTATAGAAATTGATTATGAGAATTTTTATATAAAAATAAAATATCTTCTAAAAAATTGTTTAATTTTAAAAATTTAGAAGGTGAAAAATATACTAAAATTGATTTTAGTTTAAAAAATAAATCTTTAGTTCCTATTTGATGATGAAAAGATTCAATAGTTACAATTGAATTATTAAAAGATATTTGATTTGATTTTGATTTGTTTGTTTTTTGAAAAAATGATTTTTTAAAAGAAAATACACAAAAAATTTCTTGAAAACATACAATTTTAGTAAAAAGAAAGATTTCTGAAAATTTATTTAATTTTAATAAAAAAGGCTATTATAATTGACATGTTCCTATAACTTGAATTATTGCTTTTAATATGCTTTTAGTTTCATATTTATATAATTATAAATATTTAATTTTGAGTAATGAATTATCAGCAAATTATGGTAATACATTATGGGATTGATTTTCTATTAATCATCAATACTCTAAAAGTTTGGATTTTGAGAAGGATTTTATGATTTATATTGATAGAAATATTTCAAGTGATATAAAATATTTTTCTTTACTCAGATGATTATATGAATTTAAAATAGCTCAATTATTTTCTAAAAAAGCAGAAAAATATTTTAAGCATTTTTCTAGTTGTAATAGAAATTTTACAATTAAAAAGGATCCTTTAGTAAAAGATAATTTAAAAGAGAAAAAATATTGGTGTAATAATTGTCCTAAGTGTGCTTTTGTTTATAGTATTTTAAGTTGATTTTTAGAAAAAGAAAAATTGATAGGTATTTTTTGAGAAGATTTATATGAAAAAAAATCATTAGAAAGTATTTTTAGAGAACTATTATGAATAACTTGAATTAAACCATTTGAGTGTGTTTGAGAAAAACAAGAAGTTATATTATGAATGTATAAATCAATAAATAAATTTAAAAATAAGTGATATATTTTAGATATTTTTAAAAATGAAGTTTTAGTGAAATTTGATGATAATTATTTTGATGATTTAGAAAAAAAACTTTTAAAAATTTATGATGATGATATAATTCCAGAAAATTTTAAAAATAAGATAAAATTTCAATAAATATGTTAAAAAAAATTAGAAAATTTTTTAGAAAATTACCAAGAGAATATATAGTTTTCTGAATTTTTGTTATATGGGCTTTGATAACTATATCAAAGGTTTTTTCATATACTATTTTAAATTATGATTTTTATAAAAATCTTGCAAACAAACAACAGATTTGAAAAGTAGAAATTCCTGTAACAAGATGAAATATTTATAGTAAAAATAATACAACTTTGGCTACAAGTGTAAATCTAAATGATATAGCTATTGATCCTACAATGAAATGAGATAAAGCAAAACTTATAATTTATTTAAAGGATTTAATATATAATGAATTATGTAATAATAAAACAAAAAAATATTGTTATGAATGATTATTAAAATTTACAAAGAAACTTGAAATAAAAGATTTTGAGTTTGATGAAAAATATATTGATTCTATTATTATAAATAGATTAAAAGAAAAAATAAATAATATAAAAGTAACATCTGTATTACTTCAAAATAATTTATCACCTGATACTATTAATAAAATAAAAAATCTTTGATTAGCTTGAGTTTATGCTAATAATTGAAATGTTTATATAAATCCTGAAGAAGTTATTTGACAAGATATAACAGCTAAAAAATTGGCACTTTATTTAAATATTCCAGAACCTAGAATTAAGTTTTTGATTAGGAAAAGAGTAAAAAGATATATTCCTATATTAAATAAATTATCAATTGATTGATATGAAAAACTAAAGAAATATCTTAGTTCAGAAAAAGATGCAATAAAGAGATGAATTTTGGATTCAGATAATAGTATTGTAAATTTTATTATTTTAAATCCATATCCTCAAAGATATTATCCAGAAAATACATTAGCATCACAAGTTATTTGATTTGTTGATAGTTTATGAGTATGACATTACTGATTAGAATGATTTTTTAATAAGATATTAAAATGAAATAATTGATATATAGTTGCAAAAAAAGATATAAAGTGAAGAACTATTGATCCAATTAGTTTAGATATGTGAGATACTTATTGAGAATGAGCAAAAATATATACAACAATAGATAGAAATATTCAAAAGAAAGTTGAAAAATTATTAGAAAATTGAGTTAAAAAATATAGGGCAATAAAAGGAACAGTAGTTATTTTAAATCCAAAGACTTGAGAGGTTATTTCAATGGCAAATTATCCAGAATTTAATCCAAATTTTCCTTGAGATGTGTATGAACTTGAAAAAGTAAATTATTGAAAATATCCAGATCCAATAAAAGATTTAAGGTGAATAAAAGTTTTTGTTATTGATAGTGTAAATTGAACAAAATATTTTTATGATTGAAAAGAGATAAAATTAAGAGAAGCAACTCAGGATGAATTATGAAATCCAGCTGTTGTAAAATATAAATTTAAAAATGATTTTTGACCTATGGTTTATCAAAATGATGCTATATCATCATTGTATGAACCTGGTTCAATTATGAAAGCTTTTACAGTTGCAATATGACTTGATAGTTGAGAAATAACTAAATATAGTAAATATCAAGATAATATGAAAGTTACAATTGATGATTTTACAATTTCAAATGTTTCTCATAAATGTGAATGATATCATACTTTTTGACATGCTCTTGATTTTTCATGTAATGTATGAATGTTAAAAATTGCAAAAAAATATTGAAAAGCATTAGCATATGAATATTTAAATAGTTTTTGATTTTGACATCTTACTTGAATTTCCCTTGAATGAGAAATATCAAAACCAATTGAAAATTATGAAAGATGGTCAAAAGCAAGGCTTTTTACAACTTCTTATTGATTATGAATAAATGTAACACCTCTTCAAATGGCTGCTTGATATAGTGTTTTAGTTAATGGATGAGTTTATGTTAAGCCTCATATTGTTGATAAAATTGTTTATTGAGATTGAAGAATATTAAAATATAAAACTCAAATTGATCATAGAGTAATAAAAAAATCAACATCAGATGAGATAAAAAGAATGCTTGTTGATTCTATAAATAATTGAGTTGCAAAAAATTGAAATGTAAAAGGTTATACATTAGGTTGAAAAACTTGAACTGCTCAAATAGCAAAAAAATGATGATATGAAAAATGAGCTTGAGCAACTTTTGCTTCTTTTGTATGATTTTGACCTGCTGAAGATCCAAAATTTGTAGTAGTAGTAAAATTAGTAAGACCAAAAACTAGTCAATATTGATGAGCTACTTCATCTCATATTTTTCATGATATTGCATCATATTTATTACAATATTATTGAATACCAAAGAAAAAAGTGGTAACAGATTAATTCTGTACCACTTTTATATTTTTACTTTAGAGTAGGAATATATTCAGCTAGAGCTGAAATATCTTTATCTGAAAGGTTTTTTGCTTGACCAGCCATAACAGCTTTCATTGCTCCTCCATAAGTTCCATTTTGGTAACCATGAAGAGCTGTAGATATTTGTTTTGCTGTAAAATTATGGATGATTTTACTTTTACCAAGTGCATGATTTTGAGCTTTAGCTCCATGACATCCTGCACATTTTTTATATAAAGTTTCTGGATTTGGACCTGTTATTTTTGCAATTACTTCTTTTGTTTTTTGTTTTACTGTAGTAATTGTAGCCTTTGTTTTCTCAGATACATGATATTTTTTATCAATTTCATGTGCTTTTTGCTTTGCAGCTATAATAGCAGCTTTTGTTTTTCCAGTTACATTATGTTCCTGGTCAAACTCTTTTGCTTTTTGTTTTGTTTTTTCAACAACTTTTTTAGTTGTATCTTTTGCATTTTTAGCAGTTTCTACAGCTTTTTCTTTTACTTTTTGCCAAGTAGATTTTTCTTTTACTGTTTCAGTTTTAGCTGTATTTTTAACAGCAACTTGTGTTTGTTTTGTGCTACTTTCTGATTTATGATTTTCATCAGCACCACATCCTGTAAAAAATAGTCCTGCAGTAATAACTGCTATAATCATGAGCTTTTTCATGACCTTCTCCTTTTGTTTTTATTTTAGGGTGATTTATTTTATATAAGATTTTTAAAATAAGTCAAATAAAAATATAAAATAAAAAAACTAAGAAAATAGTTTTCTTAGTTTTTTAAAATTTTTAAATGGTGCCGAGAGCGAGATTTGAACTTGCGACACAAGGATTTTCAGTCCTCTGCTCTACCCCTGAGCTACCCCGGCATTTCTTTTTCTTTTGTGTTGCTTGCTTATTATATTAAAAAAAAAATAAAGGCAAATTTTTTTTGCTATTTTTTTTCATTTGCTTATAAATATACTAAATTATATTATAATAAAAATATAGAAAATGAAGATAAAAGTTTGTGGTTGAAGTGCTTGTAGTGATAATTTTTCAGAATATATTGTAAAAAGAATAAAAAATGATATTGAATTTTATAATTTAAAATGAGTTGAAATAGAAGAAACTCCTTGTATGTGAATGTGTAAAAAGTGACCAAATGTAAAAATTGATGAGGAAATAATAAACTATGCAAATCCTTTAAAAATTTCAGATAGGGTTTTAAAAAAGCTTTGATTGAAAAAAAAGAAAAAATCAAAATAAATAATAATTAATTTTAAAAAATGAAAATTTATAATACTGCTTCAAGAAAAATAGAAGAATTTAAACCTTTGAAACAAGATAAAGTAAAGGTTTATTTTTGTGGACCAACTGTATATAATTATGCTCATATTTGAAATTTGAGAACATTTGTTTTTGAAGATGTAGTTGTTAGAACATTAAGATTTTTATGATATGAAGTTGAAACTACAATGAATCTAACTGATGTTGATGATAAAACTATTAGAGATAGTATAAAAGCTGGAGTAAGTTTAAAAGATTTTACACAAAAATATACAAAAATATTTTTAGATGATTTAGAAAAATTAAATATACAAAAAGCAGATAATATAATACCAGTTACAACATTGATTTCTCAAATGGTTAGAATGATAAATACTATGCTTAGAAGATGATATGCTTATATTTCTGATGATGGTTCTATTTATTATAAAGTATCAAAATTCAAAAATTATTGAAAATTTGCAAATATAGATTTAGAAAATTTAAAATCTTCAGTAAGAATTGATAATGATGAATATGATAAGGATAAAGTATGAGATTTTGTTTTATGGAAAGCTTATAAAAAAGAGGATTGAGATAATTATTGGGAAGAAGAATTTGAATTATCTTCTGATAAAAAAATTACATTAAAATGAAGACCAGGTTGGCATATAGAGTGTAGTGCATGTAATATGGCTGTCTTTTGACCTCAAATAGATTTACATATGTGATGACAAGATTTAATTTTTCCTCATCATCAAAATGAAATAGCTCAAACTGAGAGTTGTACTAGGAAGAGTTTTTCAAAATATTGGATGCATAGTGCTCATTTGATGGTAAATTGAAAAAAAATGAGTAAATCTCTCTGAAATTTTTATACTATAGAAGATATTGAAAAAAACTTTAAAAATGAAAAAAGAAGTGTCTTATATAGAGCTTTAAGATTATCTTTTTTAAATTGAAAATATAGAGATTCTATAGATTTTTCATTTGATAAATTACAAGCAAATATAAATACAATAAAGAAAATAGATGAAACTATAAAAAATATTTCTTATGCTTCTGAATTATCAAAATCAAAAGAATATAGAGTTTGAGTAACTAAAGAATTTAGTGAATATATGCAAGATATTATTCAAGAATATATTTTTAGACTTGAAGATGATATAAATATACCTGAAATTTTAGCTGTTTTTCATTCTTTTATAAAATTTATAAATAATTGAATTAAAAATAAAGATTTTTCATATGAAGAGTATGAAGCAATTATTGATATGTTGGATACTTTAAATTATGTATTACAAATTATAGATTTTGATGTTTTAGAAGAAAATAATGAAATACCAAAGGAAATTGTAGAAAAATTTGAAGCTAGAAATATTGCTAAAAAAGAAAAAAATTTTGAACTTGCAGATTCTCTTAGAGATGAATTATTAAAATCTTGATATAAAATAATAGATTCTAGAGAATGAAGTAGAGTTGAAAAAATATAATTTATTATAAAAAAATAATTATTTTAATTAAATATGGTAAATAATCCTTATATAGAACAAGTAAAAAATCATTATAAAATTTTAACTAATTTAGAAGAAATCTATTCTATTAAATGAAAATGGAATAGTTTTTTTGCTAATAAAAATCCTATCATTTTAGAAATATGAACAGGTCTTTGAAATTTTTTTTCAAAAAATGTAAATCAAAATTTAGATAAAAATTATATTTGAATGGAAATAAGATATAAAAGATGTTTTATGACAGCTCAAAAAACTCTTTGAAAAGTAAAAAATAATGATAATTCATGTGATAATACAAAACTTGAAAAATATAATAATAATTTTGTTGTTATAAAAGATTATGCAGAAAAAATTAATAATATTTTTGATGAAAATGAAATTAATGAGACTTTAATATTTTTTCCAGATCCATGGGCAAGAAAAAAATGGTTGAAAAAAAGATTATTGCAAAAACAATTTTTAGATGATTTATATGCTAGAACAAAAATTAATTGAAAATTAATTTTTAAAACTGATCATTTAGGTTATTTCTTGCATGTTTTATATGAAGTAGAAAAAACAAAATGGGATATTTTATTTAAAACATTTGATTATGAAAAACAATGATTGTATGAAAGTGATGCAATAACTGAATTTGAACAAATATTTAGATGACAAGATATAAAAGTTTGTTATTTAGAATTGATAAAAAAATAGTTTGCTAAATAATTAAATATTTTTAAACTATTTTAGAGTTTATTATTAAAAATTTTTATATGAATAAACAAAAAATAAATTTTTGATTTACATTAATTGAACTTGTTGTTGCTATTACAATATTGGCTATATTGGCTGCAGTATGATTTATGTGATATTCAAGTTATTTACCAAATGCAAGAGATACTAATAGAATATCTCAATTGGAAGAATTATGAAAATGAATACAGACTTATTATACAAAAAATAGTAATTTACCAGTACCTGATAATCAAATAGAAATAAAAGCTTGAAGTTCAGAAATGATAGCTTATCAATGATTATGATGAAAAAATTTACTTGATACTATTTGATATAATCAAAGTTGATTAGATCCTAAAGATAAAGTTCCTTTTTCATATATGATTTCAGCAAATAGAAAAAAATATCAATTAATGGCTATGCTTGAAACTAGAGATAATTTGGATACAGCTTTTAATTTTTGAAATAAAGTAAATGCTGCTTGAGATTATGAAAATAGATTTCCAAAGGTTTTTTGAGATGAATTATGAATTTTAACAGATAGAAATAATACTCCATTACAAGATATTTCTTCAGTTCAATCTGCTTGAAATATAGATATAATAAATACAAATGATACTTATGTTGCACATATTTCAGATATATTAACAGTTACTGGAACATGAAAAATTCTTGCACCAATTGCTTTATCTATGATGAATTGAAAAGATTATAAATCTTGTAAAGCATTATATAGATGAGAACCTTTATCACACTCTAAAGATGATTTTTATTATATAAAACCATTATGATATTCAAAGTTTAAAGTTTATTGTGATATGAGTACTGATTGAGGATGATGGACAAGATATGTTCAAATAAAATGAAATTATACTTATAAAGATGCAAGATATTGTGTTGATAATTTAAAAAGAATAAATAATGATAAATTATTTTGTTTTTATCCTCGGTCATTATGAAAACTTAAAGATTATCTATATATAGATGATACAACTTGAACAAAATATGAATTGAGTTGACTTGATCAGCCTTATAATGAAATAACTTGATCAACAGGTAATCAAAAATATAAATCAAAATATAAACATACTTTATTTGATTTTATTACAGATAAAACAAATCCTGATTTATGGTGGACACGGTTCTGAATTGCATATATGCATAATCATCCTGAATCACATTGAGGACGGGAACCAGGATGAATGACAAATGATTGATATTGATATATGAATTATGATCAAACTTGGTGAAAATCATGACCAAAGAAAAATGATTGATCTGAGGATCGGGAAGCAAATGCTAGACAATGAGAATTTTATGTAAGATAGAATAATAATAAAAAGTCAATAAATTTTATTGACTTTTTATTATTATTTGTTATATATATATTAATATTTATTATATAATATATAAAATAATGTCTTTAAAACAACAAATTTTATCAGTTTGAACTTCTGTAGTAATTTGAGTAAATGGACTTTATGCTCAAAATGAATGTAATACTCTAAGTATTTCTAATTGAGATGAAAAAACTACTGAAATAATAAAAATAAATAATTGAAAATGACAAATTGGGGAATATACTGTACAAGTAAAAGATAAAATTGTAAAGGTTTTTATTCCAGAATCAGATTCTATTACTACAAAAAGTGAATTAATTAATAATTGAAATTGAAATTGTAAAGTTTGAAAGCTTTTATCTGTAAAATAGAGATTTTAAAATCTTTTTGAAAATACTAAAAACTTGCTATAATACAGCAAGTTTTTTATTTATTAAAAGAAATATATGAGTAGTGAATTTATATTTTATATTATAATTGTTTTATTTGTTTGAGAATTTATTTTATCAAAGGTACTTGATTATTTAAATACAAAAAATTGGACAAATCAGTTACCCAAAGAATTAGAATGAATTTATGATGAAGAAAAATATAAAAAATCAATGGAGTATGAAAAAGCTAAATATAAATTTTCAAGTATAACTTGAATTTTTACTTTTATAATAATGCTTTTAGTTTTAGTTTTTTGATGATTTTGATTTCTTGATGATTTTGTAAGAAATTTATCAGATAATAATATTTTAAGAGCTTTATATTTTTTCTGAATAATAGCTTTTGTTCAAACTATTATTAGTTTACCTATAAGTTATTATTCAACTTTTGTAATTGAAGAAAAATTTGGTTTTAATAAAATGAATAAAAAATTATTTTTTATTGATACATTAAAAACTTTTATATTAACAATTATTATTTGATGATTACTTTTAGCTTTAATTGTTTGGTTATATGAGCTTAATCAAAATAGTTTTTGGTTTTATACTTGGATAGTTATGACTGTTTTTTCTGTTTTTATGATGATGTTTTATAGTTCATTAATTGTTCCATTATTTAATAAACAAACTCTTCTTGAGGATTGAGAATTAAGAACTACTATTGAAGATTTTGCAAATAAAGTTTGATTTAAATTAGATAATATTTATGTAATAGATTGAAGTAAAAGAAGTAGTAAGGCAAATGCTTATTTTTCTGGATTTTGACCTAAAAAAAGAATAGTTCTTTATGATACATTAATTAAAGATTTAACTACTAAAGAACTTGTTGCTGTTTTAGCTCATGAAATAGGACATTATAAAAGGAAACATACATTACAAATGCTTGTTTTTTCAATTATTCAAACAGGATTTATGTTATTTATCCTTTGATTGACTTTAAAATATTCAGAAGTAAGTGAAGCTTTATGAGCAAAGCAGGGTAGTTTTTGGGTATGAGTAGTTGCTTTTTGAATATTATTTACTCCAATATCAATTATTTTATGATTACTTTGAAATGTTTTATCAAGAAAAAATGAATATCAAGCAGATGAATTTTCTTGAGAAAATTATGATATTGAATCATTAAAATCTGCATTGATTAAACTTTCAAGAAATAATTTATCAAATTTAAGACCTCATCCAGTTTATGAATTTTTTCATTATTCTCATCCTACTGTATTAAAAAGGTTAAAAGCTTTAGATAATTTAAAAAAATAATAAATATTTAAAAATTTTAAAAAAATTTTTGATTATGATCATAAAAAATATGAAAATATTCTAGATTCAGATAATAAAAATTGAATTTTTTTAAGAGATTTTATTTTTGGACTTGTATTATTTTTTGCTTTAGTTTTGATTTTTGAGAGTATATGAAATAATGAAATAAAATATTATAAACAATTATTTTTTATAGATGCTTTTATATCATCTGTATTTGCTATAGAATATTATTATAGAATTTCAAGAGCTAAAAATAAAGTAAAATTTATAATAAATCCAATGAGAATAATAGATTTATTATCATTTTTACCTTTTTTCCTTTGAATAATTGCAATTTGAGATTTTTTGAAAATTTTAAGATTATTTAGAATTTTTAGAATACTAAGAGTTATTAAAAAAATACCTTTAACTAATGATTTTGTAAAAGCATTAAAAGATTATAGAGAAGAATATAAAGCAGTTTTTATATTATTTGTTATTATTCTTTTTATTGGTAGTTTTTTTGTATATTTTGCAGAAAAAGATGTAGTAAATACAAAATTTACAAATATTCCTATAACATTATGGTGGGGATTGGTTACTATGTCTACAGTATGATTTTGAGATATGTATCCTACAACAAATTTATGAAGATTATTTGCTTCAAGTTTAGTTTTTTTATGACCATTATTATATTGATTAGCTTCAGCTATAACTATCATGGTTTTTTCTGAGATAGTAAGAAATCATGAAACAAAAATAAATAATAAAAGATGAAAAAAATGTCCTAGATGTGGTGAAAAAAATCCAAGAATTGCAAATTATTGTATGAAGTGTTGAAAAAATCTATCTTAAGAAAAAAAATAATTATTATTGACTTTCTATTATTCTTATTTAAATTTAAAAAATTCTTTAAATTATTTGATATAGAGTTTGAACCTAAACAATATATCATTGAAAAATCAAAGGATCTTAATAATTGGCTTATTAAAATTTTAGATAAAGGTTTTAATAAAATCACAATAGTGAAAAATAAAAGAGATCGTTATATTAATGGCTTTGAAAGGATTTCTGAGAAAAGAGCTTTGACAAAACAAATAAAAAAGGATAAAAAAATTTCTTTTTTTAAAACTGTTAAAAAATCATATAGAGAAAGATTTTCAAAAAAATTAACAGTTTTAGAAAAGATTGAGGTAAAAAGGATGAAAAAACAACTTCATCTTGAAAAACAAAAAGAAAAAAAATCAAGAACTATTGCAGAAAGGAGAAAAAAAGCAATTCTTGATAATAAAAATAGAAATAGAGAGGCTTTATTGCTACCTTATCAAAAGTTGGTAAGGTATGGAGAAGTTTCTTTTAGGATAAAATAAGAGAAACTAGGTTATAATTCCTAGTTTCTTTTTAAATAAAAAGGCTATATATGGATTTATTATCTATATATAGCCTTTTTTTATTGTTTAAAAAATTATTTTATATTTTTAATTATAATTTAATTTTAAAAAACTTGAAAAATATAAAATATATTTTATTATATAAATCCATATTGTTAAAAAATAAATCAAAAAAGGAGTTGAATATGGATTTTTCTAAAATTGTAAAAAAAGAACTATTATTATTAGTAGTTTTTTTGGGAAGTCTTTTTGTTTTAAGATTATTAAAACCTATTTTAATAGGAGATTTTTTTGATAATCAGCAGTTTAGTGTATTTTTTATAATTTTATTTTCTTCTTCTATTATATATCATGAAGAAATAAAAAAAATAAAAAATATAAAATTGTTTTTATTAAATGAATTATATCATTTAATTTTTGTATCTATTGTTTTTGTATTTTTAGTAATTGCTATAAAATTAATTGGAGATAATAGTTTTGGAGTAACTCCAATACATTTATTTGGAATATTACTTTATTCAGTAATAATTATAAAAATATCAAAAATATTTAGCTATTTTTTTAAGCTATGATTATTTAATAATCATAGCTTTTTTAAATATATTAAAAAAATTATTTTTGATTTTATAAATAATATTATTGATTTAGATGTTAATATTAAAAATAGATATTTAGAAGATGAATATTTACCTAAAGAATTAAAATTATATAAATAAAGTTCAACTTATAATAATTCTAAAAAATCAGCATAAAAAAATTTACTTTTATTAACTTGTCTTTATAATAAGGCAAGTTTTTTAGATATTTAAAAGTAAAAAAATGCCAGAAAAAAATACATTTTTTGTAACAACTCCAATTTATTATACAAACTGAATTCCACATATAGGTCATACTTATAGTTCTTTAATAGCTGATTCAATAGCTAGGTATAATAGAATTTCTTGAAAAAAAGTGAAATTTTCTACATGAGTAGATGAAAATTCTCAAAAAGTTGTAGAAAAAGCTCAAGAAAAAAATATGAATATAGAAGATTATCTTGATTTAATGGCTTTAGAACATCAAAAAGTTTGGGATGGATTAAAAATAGAATATACTGATTTTATTAGAACAACTAATCCTATTCATCATAAACTTGTAAGAGAAGTTCTTCAAAAATGTTATGATAATTGAGATATTTATGAAGGGGAATATGAATGAATGTATTGTGTAGGTTGTGAAGCTTTTAAAAAAGATGAGGATTTAGTTTATATGAATAAAACTACAAAAGAAACTTTTCCTATAACACCTAAAGTAAAACCAAGTGATAATATTATAAAAGTTTGTCCTCATCACTTAAAAACTCCAGATAAAATTAAAGAAAAAAATTACTTTTTTAGACTTTCAAAATATCAAAAATTTCTAGAAGAATTTTATGAAAAAAATCCTGATTTTGTAATGCCTGCTGATAGATTTAATGAAGTAAAAGCTTTTGTAAAAAGATGACTTGAAGATTTTTCTATTTCAAGAGAAACAAACAAATTTTGAGTAAAACTACCTTTTGATGAATTTCAAGTAACTTATGTATGGTTTGATGCTTTATTTAATTATGTAACAGTTACTACTCCAGAATGGGAGAAAAATTCTAAAGCTCTAAAATTAGAGAATTGACAAACTTATTGGCCAGCAGATTTACATGTAGTTTGAAAAGATATTATTAGATTTCATGCTATTTATTGGCCAGTAATGCTTAAATCAGCTTGATATGAATTACCAAAAAATATTTTAACAACAGGATTTTTTACAGTAGATGGACAAAAAATTTCAAAATCTCTTTGAAATGCAATTGATCCAGTAGAGTTTTCAAAAGAATACTCAAAAGATTTACTTACTTTGTATCTTCTTTCTAGTTTTAATATAGGTCAAGACTGAGATTTTGATCAAAAACAAGCTATACTTACTTATAATGCTAAGTTAGCTAATAATTTAGGAAATTTAGTTAATAGAGTAGTAGTGCTTAGTTTAAAATTGAAAGAGGAAAATTGAATTTTGAAATGAAAAGTTTCAACAGAAAATTTATGAATTTTTAAATGATTAGATTTTGGTGCATCTTCTGTTCAAAAACAATTAGTAGATTGATATGAGGAAATTACAAAAGTTGAAGGAAATATAGAATCAAGTATTGGTCTTTTAATAGATAATTTTAATAAAGAAATTACAAATTATAATTTAAAAAATTCAATAGATTTGAATTTTAAGTTTTTAGATTTATTAAATAACTTTACAACAGAAAAAGAACCTTGGAAAACTATAAAAGAAGATGAAGAAAAAACTAGAGAAGTTTTATATACAATAGCAGAATGATTAAGACAAGTTTGATTAAATTTATATGTGTTTTTTCCAGAAAAAATGGGGGAAATGTTTGAAAAATTAGGTCTAGAA